>CADBPX010000122.1 GCA_902796625.1 uncultured Pseudomonadota bacterium | reverse complement strand
TAAATTGTGCGGCGAACTATTTATTTAATAAGGAATAAAATATGCAAGAATATAAGACTATTGAAGATTTAGGTAATTTAAACGGAAAAGTTGCTATGTTGCGTGCTGATTTGAACGTTCCAATGGATGAAAATTTTCACGTAACCAATACCGCACGTATTGATCGGACAGTTCCGACAATTAAAGCTTTGATGAATAAAGGTGCTAAAGTTGTGGTAATTTCTCACTTTGGACGTCCGGAAGGAAAAGGAGATGCTAAAAATTCTCTTTCTCATGTGGCTCCGGAGTTAGAAAAGTCATTAGGAAAAAAAGTGGTGTTTGTTGATGACTGCATTGGTCCTAAAGTTCAAGAAGCTGTTCGCAATATGAAGGATAACGAAATTTTGTTATTAGAAAATCTGAGATATTACGAAGAAGAAAAGAAAGGCGATGAAAATTGGGCTAAAGAATTAGTTAAACCGGCAGATGTGTATGTGTCTGATGCTTTTTCAACAGCTCATCGCGCTCATGCTTCAATGGTGGCCGCACCAAAGTTATTGCCTTCAGCAATGGGGCTTTTGATGGCAGAGGAAGTTAATGCCTTAACAACAGGATTAAACGATCCTAAACGTCCGCTTTTGGCAGTTGTCGGCGGTTCGAAAGTTTCAACAAAATTAGATTTATTAAATAATTTAGTAAAAAAGGTTGATAAACTGGTTATTGCCGGCGGTATGGCGCACACCTTCTTAAAGGTTAAAGGCGCTGCCGGTATTAATACCGAAAATTCATTGGTTCAAATGGACATGCTGGATACAGCTCGGCAGATTTTGGAAACTGCTAAAGATAATAATTGTGAAGTTTTGCTCCCATTAGATTTGGTGTGGGCCAAAGAATTTGCCGCCCATGCTGAACATATGACTGTTGATCCGGATAATATCCCGGCTGGCGGAACTTTGTTGGATGTCGGCGAGAAAACTATTTCTTATATCAACAATAAATTAGATGAGTGCAAAACAGTGGTTTGGAATGGTCCGTTGGGAGCTTTTGAGTTAAAGCCGTTTGACAATGCAACAAATAAAGTAGCTCAACATGCTGCAGAATTAACGGTTGCCGGAAAATTAACCACGGTTGCCGGTGGCGGTGATACTGTTTCTGCGTTGGCAAATGCTGGCGTGGCAGACAAGTTTTCATACATTTCAACAGCCGGTGGAGCATTTTTGGAATGGATGGAAGGCAAGGAACTTCCAGGTGTTGTTATTATGAAAAAATAATGTAAGCACAAATAAAAAAAGAACCCGATAGGGTTCTTTTTTTATTTATTACTAATTCTTTTTATTCAAATAGCTTCCTGGTAAGGTTGATACACCACGGAGCATGGCAATTCTTTCCGCTAAAGTTTTAGGCGCAGCAGTCTGCGATACTTCACCATCTTCTTCGTCGCCATAATCATCTTCATCTACATCTTCATATCCATCATCTTCATATTCATCGTCAAATGCCTCGTCAAAAGATGAATCATCATCCGAAAAAGCATGAGAGAACTCATCTTCATCATCGATTTGAATATTTCTGAAAGAATTGGCGTACGGATTATTCTCAAGAGAGAAAACATCGTCACTCATTAAATAATCGAGTTTTTTTTGGACAGCCTCATCAAATGGAGAAGACTGTTCATGTAAAAGATTTTTCAATTTCTGTCTATCCATTGTTTTTTTCCATAATGATACGTCCGGTACGATTAAGAATCATACTGTCAAGAACCCAACGATTAATTAGAATAACTTTATCATCTTCAACATTTAAAAGATGGGCAATGTCAATGATCATATCAAGCTCGGCATCATGAAGATCATCATTTATGTTGGCAAGAACGCACAATTCTTTCACCAATTCTAAGGCATTTGTTCGATTCGTAATCGCGCGAGCTTCTTTCAAAGGATCAATTTGTGAATTGTTTTTGATGATGCTAACAACGGTATTATTATCAATGCCATATCTTGATGCAATCTTTTTCAAAAATGCAATTTCGTCAGAATCTACATTCCCGTCGGCCTTAATCATTTTGCAAAATATTTTTACAAAAGCCAGCTTTTCGTTATATGTTAAATTTTCAATATATTCTTCTTCCATAATAACCTCGTTATGATACTTACACTACGTGTAAATTATATTATCATATTTCAGATATGCAAGATATTTTTTAATTATCTTGTTTCTTTTTATCTTCGCGTTTTTTTAGAATTTCCAAATCTCTTTCGGTAGCAATTTTGTTTAAGATGGTTTTGACGACACAGTCAATTTCTCGATCCTCTCGATAATCAGCGGCCAAAGCAAAGTTTACCCGATTATCTTTTAACAATTTAATTGCTTTTTCTTTGGCGCTGGAGTGCGGTTTATATACTGCTATAGATGTTCCTCCGCGATCTTTTACCATTTTCATAGATGGAATATCTGTTTGTCCGTCACCGAAATAGATTATACGTGTATACGGAATGCGGCGTTTATCATCTGGAGTATATTCGTTTACGGCTTTGTCATCAAATTTTCCCAGACCTTTATTTATTTTTGACAGATATTGTACTTTAGCCGAATAATTAACAACTCTTGCCGGCCACACCGGAATACCGTTTTCATCAAAAGCAAAGGCACAACCATATACGTCTTTAAAATATTTACGGATAGAGCATCCTTCTATGATTTCTTCATATCCCGATGATATGATATAATGTTCAACATCTAAGTCTAGGTACTTACCGTAATCTGTGATACGTTTAAACCAACTTTCAACTCCCTTAAAAAATACGATGAACTCTCCGCAACAGGCAAGATTATCACGGGTTAGTTTAAGCCCTTTATTTTCTGCGATGTGTTTGAAGTAAAACATACTGCCGGTGACTTGGTCAACTCCGTTGCGCGCTGACCAGGCATTAGCTTCTTTCCAGAATTCTTCCGGAGTCATTCCTAATTCAGGTATGAGGAAGTAATCCTGCATATAGGTGGTGCTCAAAGTTTCATCAAAATCATAGACAAGTGCGACTTTTGTTCGTTTCATATCATTACCTCTTGCATTTTATATCCAGATATTATAGAACAAACACATTAATAATTAGTCAATATTTTGCAAAAGGAAGAAAAAATGGTTGCAACATCGATGGATCAACTTGTTTCATTATGTAAACGGCGCGGATTTATTTTTCAAAATGCCGATATATACGGGGGAATGCAGGGCGTATATGATTATGGTCCTTTAGGCGTTGAGTTAAAAAATAATTTGAAAGCGGCTTGGTGGCGCGCAATGGTTTATGAACGTGATGATGTCGAAGGATTGGATTCGGCAATATTAACCAATCGCAAGGTATTAAAATATTCCGGACATGAAGATACATTTTCTGATCCAATGGTTGATTGCAAGAAATGTAAAGGAAGATTCAGAGCTGATCAGATTGATGGAAAATGCCCGGTTTGCGGTTCTACTGATTTGACGGAACCAAGACCGTTTAATCTGATGTTTAAAACACAAGTCGGACCGGTGGAAAATGATGAGAATATTGCATATCTTCGTCCGGAAACCGCACAGGCTATATTTACTCAGTTTAAAAATGTTGTGGATTCCACATCTCGTAAATTGCCTTTTGGTATAGCGCAAATCGGTAAATCTTTTCGTAATGAAATTACTCCGCGCAACTTTATTTTCAGAGTACGCGAATTTGAACAGGCTGAGCTGGAATATTTTGTTTTGCCGGGTACCGATATTGATTGGCACGAAAAGTGGAAAGAAAATCGGGTTCAATGGTGGCTGGAGCAGGGTTTAAGCCTGGAGAGAATTAATTTATACAAAACCCCAAAAGAAGACTTAGCCCATTATGCTAAGGCTTGTTATGATATTGAATATCAGTTTCCGCATGGTATGGAAGAGTTGGAAGGTGTTGCAAATCGTCGAGACTATGATTTGGGTAATCATACTAAAAATCAAAAAGAGTTCAATTTAGAGGCTCATTGTCATGAGAATTCTGAATCCACCACAAAATTAGCAATTCAAAATGATCAAGGTCAGTGGGTTATTCCTTTTGTAATCGAACCGTCTATGGGAGTTGATCGCGGAGTTTTAGCCGTATTGACTGAGGCCTATACCGAAGAAGATTTAGGCGAGGGCAACAGTCGTGTTGTTCTTAAACTGAAAAAACATTTAGCACCGATTAAGGTGGCAATTATTCCTCTGAAGAAGAATAATGAGCAAATCATGAATAAGTGCCATGAGCTGAAAAAAATGTTGATGAAGCTAGGTATCGGACGTGTGGCTTTAGAGAATACCGGAAATATCGGTAAAGCATATCGTCGTCACGATGAAGTCGGGACTCCTCTTTGTCTGACCGTTGATTTTGAAACAATTGAACAGATGCCGGAGAGTGTTACGATTCGTGATCGTGATACGATGCAACAAATCAGAGTTAATACCGCTGATTTAGCAGACTATCTGCGCCAATACTTCTTATAATGAAACATTATTGCATATAGTATAAAAACCGAGAGTAATTTTGCTCTCGGTTTTTATACTATATGCAAATATATGCGAACATCCGGAATATTAAATTATTCCTATGAGCTTTTCTTTCAATGCTTCTGCTATATCAAGTTTGTAGAAATTTTTATTTGTTACATTTTGCGGGAAATATTCGTTTACGTTCAAAGCAAAAATGTTTGCCTGTTGATTAATAAAATCACGGCTTAAGTTGATAGCATCAGCATTGGAGATTAAATATTCTTTGTATGATGAGATTGCTTCTTTTGCTTCGTTTATGAAATTATTTTGCTCCTTAAATATTTTAGTGAAAGCAAAAATAATTACCACTATAGCAATAATCAAAAATTCTGCCCATCCGCCAATGTAGACACTGCTGAATACCCAGGTTGCGAATATGGCAAGTAATGATAATACTTTAATCGGCAGAGAGATATACCAGCTTTTAAACCGATGGAAAATTATCCATGTGTAAAAAATGTATAAGACGGTGGAGACTAATAAAATCAGCATATTTTGGGCAAAATTAATGCTGTTTATAGCAATAAAAATTTCAGCAATCAGGAGCATTGCAAAACTAAAGACAATGTACCATAAATTTTGAACTAAGTGTTGCTTGTTAATTAGCTTTTTTTGATATTTATCAAAAATATTACGTGCTTTTTTTATCGCTATATTATGATTGTTGTTGATCTCTGTTTGTTCAGATTTGCGCCCGAATAAACATTTGATGGCTTTTTTTTCATATTTGTTCAGCTTTGTCAGACCATTTTGTTTTTTTTGTAAAAAGATTTTGTTTTCTTTTGCTACAATATCTATGGCATTTTTGCGGTACAGATCTAAAAGTTGAGCAATAAATGCTATGCGGTCATATTTTCCTATCAATAAATTTCTGATTATTGAGCCATTATATGAAGGTTTATATTTGGCGGATTGTTTGTTCTTTTTCAAGTCATATAATGACAATAAAAAGGAAAGTAGAATGGCAATCAAGGCTAAAGATGTGTAGAAAATATTTCCCCACGTCGATAAAAAGTTATTATACCCCTTATCGAAATCGGGCATAAGGGCATTTTTATCGACAGCAATCAAAACGTTCATATTCTCTCCATTCATAACCGGTGTAAAGTTCGAAAAGGCAACGACGTTTTTAGCTAATTTATAGATATTGGTACGATGATCGGAATATTCCTTATCTTTGCCGATAATGGTTTTGAAACTTTGAAAATTATGCCCCGATGGAATGGTAACAATTGCATTAGCCGAAGTAATAAAAGCATTAATCGGTCGACCGATAATATTCCAATTCATAACCACAGATTGCCCCTGTCGTTGCAAGAATCTGTTTACCAGATAACTGAATTTATAAGTATATACTCCGGGTTCAAGCTTTTGTTTGTATTTCGGTTTAATATATATATCATCGCCGATTTCTTCCAAAGTGTATGGAATAACCGTTCCATTAATGGTAACATTGTCTAAAATTAAATCAATGTGCTGTTTTTTACCATTGCGTTTATAGCTGTATTTAGGGAATATACGTTGTATTGCTTGAGCAAACTTATTATTGTTGGCGACAACAACAATTGTATCTTCTATTTTCAGGTATCCGTTTGCCTGAATATCTATATAGCTCAGCATATAAGGAATATGCTCAACAGCCGGAGCCAGAGTACGTTTTCCGCTGGGCAGAGAAAAACTGACGGTTGCAATATTCTCATTTTGAATTTTTTGTTCGGTTTGCGCTAAAGTAAAAAATCGTGTTGCAGTTTGTGCTGCTTGTTTTTCTGCAGCAATTAATTTATCATTTTCTTCAGACGATTTATATGGAGAATTTTCTTTATCATGCAATGACCTTAAAGCTTCTTCATACATTTTTTGAAATAAAGGTTTATTCTTTTCTTCCTGTGCTGCGTAGTATTCTGGAGTATGTATAATATCGAAAGACGAAGGTTCGCTCATGTCAACATCTTGCGGCACGACAGTTACATCAGCATTTTCAAGACGTTTTTTGAAATATTTTTTTACTTCTTCTTCATCGTTAGGATTCGGCAATGAGGAAGTGTCAACAATTTCTTGAGATGTAAAATTTCTTTGTTCACTTGGTTTTGGCTGTTCTGTAATTAATCTTACGCTGCCGTAACTAGGCAAGGCAAGCATGCATAAAACAGAAAAATAAACTGCAAAAAATTTTTTATTCATAAAAAAAGTCCTCATCTTTACGATAATTAAACACATTGCATTTAATATATATGATAAAGATTAAAAAAGGAATAAGGAGAATAAAGTTATGAAACATAAAGTTGCAGCCGTAATATTAGGAGCCGGAAAAGGTACCAGAATGAAATCGGATAAACCGAAAGTTTTAATGCCGGTTTGCGGAAAGCCGATGATTGTGCATATTTTAGATACATTGAAAAAAATTCCGGTACAAAATGTTGTAACGGTAATTTCTCCGGAAGGGCAAGAAGTTGCTGAAACTGTACATCCCTTTCAAACTTGCGTACAAAAAGAACAGCTGGGAACCGGACATGCCGTAAATTGTGCTAACGAGCTTTTACAAGATTTCAACGGAGCTGTACTGGTTATTTTTGGTGATACCCCATTGATTAGGAAAGAAACATTCACTAAATTAATTACCAAAGTAGAGGAGGGTTATTCAGTGGTTGTTTTGGGATTTCGTCCTGCAGAAGCCGGAAGATATGGTCGACTGGTGATGAAGGGGAATGATTTAGACCGTATTGTTGAATATAAAGATGCTTCTGATGATGAAAAGAAGATTGATTTCTGCAATTCGGGTGTGATGGCCTTTGATGGAAGATATTTGTTTGATATATTGGCGAAAATCGGAAATCAAAATGCGGCCGGTGAGTATTATTTAACTGATGCTGTTGCAGTTGCTAAAAAGATGGGACTGAAGTGTACGGCCCTTGAGGGCGATCCTTGCGAAGTTGCCAGTGCCAATACTTTGGAAGAATTAGCTCAACTTGAACAATTTTATATGAAAGCGTAATATGAAAAAGTTTGGAAAATTACTTTATTATTACATTCTGATATCATTTTTGTTATTAACGCTTTATATGGTGATTGCTTTAACAATCTCACCACAAACTGATTCCCAAGGACGCGGTTTTATTCCGTGCACTGAAGAATTTATCATCAACGTGTCGGAATGTCAAAAAGGTCAGATAACTTGCCCGATAAAATGGTTGTGGCGCGACATGAAGTGTAATACCGGCGTGATTATGGAAGGACTGGGAGCATGGGTTCGCGGGCAACAGAAAACACCATGGGCTAACTATATATATGAAACTGATGAACTGTCTGAAGATATTAGGAAAAATAAACGAACAGATATTGGCGATTTTACTGAAAAGAAACTCTTGATTGAGGATAAACTTGCCGAAAAGGATAACGAAAAACAAATTCAGTTAAACATTAAAAATGAAATTGCCGAAGAAGAACTTGATAAATCAAAAAAACATAAGGCAAATACTGATGAAGTCGACTTTTTCACATTAGATGAAACTATTGATGATGGAAAAAAATAAGCATGTGCATACAAAGCATGTGCATACATATAAAACAAATATGGAGGAAAAATGTCTGATAAAAAATTACCAGCTTGGGATTTAAGTGATTTATATAAAAATATTAATGATCCGCAAATAGAAAAAGATTTATCGCTGTATAAACGAAAAGCGGAAAATTTTGCTAAAGCTTATAAAGGAAAATTATCACGTCTTTCGGTCGAAGAATTTCGTAAAGTAGTCAAAGATATTGAAAAAAGAGCGCTTCTATCCAGTCGTTTGGGCGGGTTTGCTTATTTAAACATGGTTACGCAAATGAAAAATGAAGAAGCTGTCGCATTTTATCAGATGGTTGAGGAGAGGTTGACAGAATACAGCAAACCGACAATATTTTTTAGCTTAGAGTTTAACGAACTTCCTGATTCTAAAATAGAAAAATTGCTAAAAGACGATGTTTTATCTGCTTACAGATATTGGATCAGACGATTAAGAAAAATAAAGAAATATCAACTTTCGGAAAGAGAAGAAGAAATATTATTGGAAAAATCTTTAACTTCAGGTGATGCATGGGTGCGTTTATATGAAGAAACTTCCTCACGTTTGGTCTATGAAGTTGATGGTAAAAAATATAATGATGCCGAGATATCAAAATTGTTACTGGATAAAGATCCGCAGACACGCCTCAAGGCCGGAAAAGAAATCAATCGAGTTTTGTCGGAGAACGGGCATTTATTTACCTTTATTTATAATATGATTATGAAAGATAAAGCTATTGAAGATGAAAAACGCGGTTTTAAATCACCGGTGTCTTCGCGCAATTTAAGTGAAGATGTTGCAGATCAGACTGTTGAGGTTTTAGCTCAAACCGTTAAAAAACATTACAAAGATATAGCTCATCGTTTCTATAAATTGAAAGCAAAATGGTTAGGCGTTAAAAAGATTAATTATTGGGATCGGAATGCTCCTCTGCCGTTCAGTACGGATAGAACATATTCTTGGGAAGAAGCTGTAAAAATAGTTTTAGATGCGTATAAGAAGTTTTCACCGAAACTTTATAATATTGCAAAAGACTTTTTTGATAAAAATTGGGTCGATGTTCCTCCGCGTGATGGTAAACGTTCCGGCGCATTTTGCAGTGGACCGTTGGCAACAGAGCATCCGTATTTGATGTTAAATTTTACTGGTAAACAAAATGATGTATTAACATTAGCTCATGAATTGGGGCATGGTTGTCACCACCAATTGCGAATTAAAAACGGTGAGCTTAATGAGCATACCCGTATGACTTCGGAAGAAGTTGCCTCGGTTTTTGGTGAAATGATAGTATTTCAGTCAATGTTGCAGCAAGCAAAAGATGACAAGGAAAAATTATGTTTAATTGCGGCTAAAGTCGGAGATATGATTAATACAGCTATTCGCCAAATAGCTTTTCATTTTTTTGAAACACGGGCACACGATGAGCGGAAAAATGGAGAATTATCCGCAAAACGCTTGAGCCGGATTTGGGTTGAAGAAATGCAAGATAGTTTGGGAAAAAATGTTATTGTTGATGAAGATAGTTCAAATATTTGGTCAATGGTTGGACACTTTTTCTTTTTACCATTCTATGTTTATGCTTATTCATTTGCCGATTGCTTCGTAAATTCACTGTATCAGGTAAATGAAGCCGGAAATATTGACAATTTTGCCGATAAATATTTAGATATGCTGTCAAAAACAGCTCTGGAAGATTATGATAAATTGTTGCAACCTTTTGGTCTTAATCCTAATAGTGCTGATTTTTGGGAGTATGGATTATCTTTGATTTCTTCATATATTGATATGTTGGAAGAACTGGATAAGAAAATATCGTGATTGAATGTATATCTGGAAAAATCCCCCACATATTGAATATGTCGGGGATTTTTATTGTTTATTATATCTGCTTACTTTTTCTTTTTAGAAGATATGTTAGCCATTTTCTGTCCAACCAATACATGCTGTTCTAACCTTATATGATCAGAAAAAGATATTTTACCTTTTTCGAACAAGCATATTACCGTACTTCCCATAGTAAATTTGCCGATTTCATCGCCTTTATGGAAAGAAATACTTTCCTTTTTATAATCCCACGATTTGATTGTTTTTGAAGCATTAGGAGCAACAACTCCGGCCCATTTGGTGGTAATACTGCGAACAATGGTTGCTCCGACAAGTATTACGGCCATTTTTCCGCACGGGGTATCAAAAATACAAACAACTCTTTCATTGCGTGCGAATAATTCTGGAATATTTTGGGTGTATAACGGATTGACGGAAAATAGCTCACCTGGAATATAGGTCATTTTCAACAGCTTTCCATCAATCGGAATATGAACACGATGATAATCTCGTGGAGACAGATATGTTGTTATAAATTTACCGTCTTTAAATGTCTTGCTATCGTCATCATTTCCCAGTAAGGCTGCCGTGGAAAAGTAATGCCCTTTGGCTTGAATCTGAATATTGCTAATTAAATCACCAAACTGGCTGATTCTGCCATCAGCAGGATAAACCAAACTCTGTTGTGAATTGTCAATAGGACGAACTTTGTTTTTCAGCTCTCTGGCGAAGAAGTCATTAAAAGTTTTATAATCTGTTATTTTTCCTTTTATTTCTCGCGTATTTATATTGTAGAATTTAACGAAATATTTTATTGCTAAAGTTGTTAGTTTTCCCAATTGCGAAGAGGCAAATAATCCGACGCAAACAGTCAATAATCGTTTAGGCATCAGGTAGTGTATATAGATTTTTACTTTTGTCATATCAGGCTCCTTACATCATAAGTAATACATATCAATTATAGTTGTGTCAATAATAATTGATATTCTTGCAATTTGTTTTCTTTTTGTGTAATATACAAATATAGACATGGAATAGGATTGTACACATGAAAAGACTGTACTTAGGAACCGCTCTTGGTTTATTTATAAGTTCTTGGAGTATACCGGCAAATGCTTGGATGTCAGTTAAGGACACAATTTATCAAGCAGCTGTTAATGGTGATGTACAACAATTAAATTCTATTATCCAACAAGGATATTCAATTGATACAACCGATAATCAAGGAGTAACAGCCTTATGCACGGCTAGTTATCGTGGGCGTACACAAGCATATAATTTATTGTTACAATATGGGGCTAACCCTTATGCCTCGTGTATGACTTATCAATCTGGCGGAATGTCAAATCAGTCATTATCATCTTCTACCAAATATATCATCGGTGGAGTAGCTGTTGTTGGGGCCGGTGTTGCCATTGCCGCAGCTGCCGGCGGAGGAGGTGGCGGAGGCCATTCGAAAGAAAGTACAGGTAGTAACGGAACTGGTGGCGGAACTGGCGGTGGAACCGGTGGTGGAACTGGCGGCGGAACTGGTGGTGGCACTGGCGGCGGAACCGGTGGTGGCACTGGTGGTGGCACTGGCGGCGGAACCGGTGGTGGCACTGGTGGCGGAACTGGCGGTGGAACTGGCGGTGGCACCGGCGGTAATAACCAGCTGAAATTCACTGATTTGCAAGAATATAAAGCAAGCAACTTTGGTTCATCATCTGTAAGTTATTTGGCCGCAATAAACGCAGCTCCTGCATTTGAAAAGCATATTAAACTGGAAAATAGTTTAAATTATACAACAACATTGCAAAATGTTAAAGTTGGTATGGTTGATACCGGTGTGTGGGCTACTCATTCGGAATTTTATAATCCTGATACAATTACTAAAGTAAGCGGGCATAATTATGATTATGGTCCTTGTACAAACAACAATAAATCACCTTGTTGGTACAGAGAGGGCAATACTATTACCTTGCGGGGGGTATATCCGGTTGTATCTCATACTTTTACACGCACATCGGAACTTAATGAGTACATAAAGTGGGAGAATTCGTTTGCCGATGATTACGCATGGTGGAAGGTTACTGAAAGCACTTCACCTAACAGTATTAAAACCAATAATGATTATTCATTGCTTCATGGAACTAATATCGCCGGAATTATTGCTGCCAATTTAGATAATTCGGGAACTATGGGAGTTGCATTTGCTAATGCCTCAATAGATGCGATTCGCTGGGATTTTTATTCATCTATTCAAAAACCTATCGAAAGTCTTCTAAATGACAATGTGGCAATTATAAATTTGAGTCTAGGACAAGATGCTAGTGTTTATAGTGCTAAAGATGCCACTAATAAAGTTTTTAGTGATAATTTTTCTAAAGCAATGCGTGAGGTTATTGTTAAAAACACTGTCACCGAGGCCGGTAAAACAGATGGTGTTATCATTGTTAAGGCGGCAGGAAATGAAAAACAAGATAATCCTGATTTGCAATCTGGTATAAAGTTATCTAAAACATCATTTTTAGGCAGTGATCACAAGTATCACAGCTATAATGAGTTACAAATGGTTGTTGTAACCTCTGTTGTTGTAAATGTAAATCAAAATACCAATAAAGTTTCATCTTATTATTTATCAAGTTTTTCCAATAAATGCGGTGTTACAAAAAATTATTGTATTTCAGCACCGGGCGGTAATATTACCAACAATACGTATACATCTTCTTTATGGGGGCCGGGAGAACCGGGGACAGATGCAAACTATTATGATTTTGCCGGTACATCGCAAGCGGTTCCGGTTGTTTCCGGAGCGTTGGCATTTCTGAAAGGAGCTTATCCGTTCATGAGTTCTTCGGAACTAATCGAATTGATCATGGATACTGCAAACAAAGATGCTGCCGTTTCATATAGCCCTGAAACATATGGAGCCGGTTTGTTGGATCTGGGCGCAGCTGTCAATACCTATATATCACGTTCAGATTCTCCGGCATCAATAACAACATATGACGGCAACCGGATTAGTTCTTCTAAGGTGGTTGAACTTGATGATGCCAATTTAATTGTTTCGGGAGCCATGAAAGCGAAACTTATGCAAATATTGCCGCATAATATAACGGTGTTTGACCGTTATAACCGTCCTTTTGATTTAGATACCGCAAAATTTTTTACCATCACTCATAGCGGATATAAAGCTCTTAAAAATGACGTGATTAATATTGCGCGTAGTAATAAAGTGCAAAAAGTTAATTATAATAATGTGCAATTAACCTTTACCGAATCGGAAAAGGGAAATTCTGCCAATGGCTTAGGTTTCGTTGAATTTAAAAACGTTTCAGCGGGTAATTCTTGGGGATTTTATTTTAATGAAAATACCCACTATGATGCAGAAAATTATTTTAATCGCGATTTAAATAATCCGTTTATGCAAATGACTTCGGCATATGGTGCTTACAATACATATGATTTGAGAAAATATCTGCAGTTAAAAGTTGAAGCGTTAACCGGACGTAATGGTTTGTATGATGGAGATCATGATTTTCAGGATAAAAATTTTGACGGACGATCATATGCCCTGGCATCATCAGCTGTTATCAAAGCTCATAAAGATGTTTCCTTTGAAATTACGGTCGGTACTTTATATGAAAAAGATGCATTATTGGGAACAATAGGAAGCGGAGCTTTAGGAGTTAATAACAGCAATACATATATTCTCGGTCTTACTGGAAAATGGCAAATATCACCGAAATTAATTCTGAGTGGAAGTTATTATCAAGGACACACAAAATCTCAAAATATGGAATCAGATTTAATTCATGTTTCTGCTCTCAGAAGTGATAGCTTTGCCGCCGATATTAACTATAAGCCGGATAAAAACATAAATTTTGGATTCCGCGTTTCTTCACCTTTGAAGATTCAAAACGGAAAAATGTCGTTCGATTTTCCTAATGGACGCGACGGTTATTCTGATGCAATTTATCGCAATAAATACCAGGCTCGTTTACGACCGAATCATCGGGAGTATAAATTTACTTTTTATCTTGATAATAACTGTACGGATAACTTAACATTAAGAACAGAATTTGATGTTCGTGTTCATCCTGAGCATGAAGATGTTAAAAATGATTATCGCGCTTTAATTGGATTAAGTTGGAACTTTAATTGAAATAAGAGGTTATAATGCAAAATTTTTGGCACGGGCGGCGGTTTGTTCCGCTTTTGATTACTCAGTTTTTTGGTGCTTTTAATGATAATTTGTTTAAGAATACGTTGATGACTTTTGTTGCCTATAAAATGGTGATAGATTCACAAACCGTAAGTATATATTCTAATATAATCGCCGGAATTTTTATTCTTCCTTATTTTCTGTTTTCAGCTTTAGCCGGATCGATTGCCGATAAATATGACCGTTCCAAAATTGCCAGAATTCTGAAAATTACAGAATTATTACTGATGATAAGTGCTGGCGTGGTTTTTGTAATTAAAAGTCCGATTTTGCTGATTGTGATTTTATTTTTAATGGGGATGCAATCAACATTTTTTGGTCCGGTTAAATATGCTCTTTTGCCCCAACATTTGAGGACTGATGAGCTGATAGCAGGAAATGCTTATATTGAGGCTAGTACATATATTTCCATCATTTTAGGATCAATTCTAGGTACAATGCTGCCAGTTAATATTAGCATAGGATTATTACTTTTGTGCGCATTAATAGGAATTGTGGCAAGTTTCAAAATTCCTTCAATGTCAGGTGCTCAGCCTCGGTTGAAAATTAGTTTTAATATAGGAAGGCAAATTAAAGAAAATATTTGTATAATCAAGCAACATACCATAGTTTTTAGGGCAATTATCGGAGCAACTTGGTTTTGGATATTAGGAACTTTTTTTCTTACCCAATTGTTTCCGTTATGCAGTAAAGTTTTTAATACCGATAAAAGCGTTGTAACTTTGTTTTTAATTTTGTTTTCTGTAGGTGTCGGGGCCGGATCAATATTTTGTAACCGCCTGCTGAAAGGGGCAGTATCTGTAATATATGTTCCGTTGAGTGCTATCGGGTTAAGTGTTTGCGCTATTATGATTTATTTTTTATCAGCAGGTTTTGTTACACCTCAAACGGTACTTTCATTAGCTAAATTTATAATGCTGCCTCGCGGTTTTTGCATTTCCGTGTGCTTATTCCTATTCGCATTTATGGGGGGGATGTATGTTGTGCCATTAAATGCCTTGATGCAGAAAAAGGCGCCGAAAGGGTATGTGGCAACGGTAATTGCCGGCAATAATATTATAAATTCGTTGGGAATGGTTGGAATTTCTATTTTTGCCGCTATAATAATGGCATTCGGTTTTAAAATTACAGATTTATTTTTATTTATTGCGATTCTGAGTGCAGGAGTGGCTTTTTATATATGTAAATTACTGCCTGATGCTTTGGTAAGATCAATTTTTTGTTCAATACTCAACCTGTTTTTCCGTGTTAGAGTTGATGGAATTGATAATTTACGTAAAGCCGGAAGTAAGGCTTTAATTATAGCTAATCATGTTTCATTGCTTGACGGGGTTTTAATTGCCGCGTATTTACCGCGAAAAATTACGTTTGCAATTGATCAGGATTGGGCTAACAAATGGTATGTGAAGATTTTTAACGGACTGGTGGATTTTTATCCGTTGAACCCATCAAGTCCGATGGCTATCAGATCATTAATTGATGAAGTAAATAAGGGTAAGACCATAATGATTTTTCCGGAGGGACGTATCAGTGTTACCGGTTCATTGATGAAAGTTTATGAAGGTGCTGGGGTTATTGCTGAGAAAAGCGGAGCCAAAATTATTCCCTTACGCATTGATGGAGCACAATATTCAAAATTTTCATATATCGGCGATTTGATTAAAACGCAAATATTTCCTAAAATTCAGTTGTTTATTTTACCTCCTTGTGAGATTAGCATAGCAAATAATCTCAGTTCTCGAGAAAAAAGACGCCAAACTTCATTGAAACTGCATGATATTATGGCAGATATGATCTATGCTACGACAAATAAAGATAAACCTTTATTTAATTTGCTTCTTGAAGCTGAACGGACATATGGTAAAAAACATAAAGTTGTAATGGATATTCAAAAGAAAAGTTTTTCATATAAAGATATTATATTAAAATCATACGTTTTAGGTGCAGCATACAAAGAAAAATTTCGCGGAGAAAACAGAATAGGGGTTATGCTTCCTAACAGTGCTGCCGGGGTTGTTAATTTTTTTGCTTTGCATTATGCCGCTAAAACTCCGGTTATGTTGAATTTTTCATTAGGAGATATGCAGTTTGCTTCGTGCATAAATACGGTCGGTTTAAAGAAGATTATAACCTCTCGCACTTTTGTTGAACGCGGTAAATTAGAGCATTTTATTCAACTGATGCATGAGGCTGACGCAGAGGTTGTTTATCTTGAAGATTTTGCAACCCAAATATCTCTTTTGACCAAGTTAAAAGGCGTAAAAAAATATTTACTGCGCGAAAAAGTAAAGACAACCGGTAATAAAACTGCGGCAATTTTATTTACTTCCGGATCAGAAGGATTGCCTAAAGCTGTTCTTCTTTCGCATCGCAATCTTCAAGCAAATGTTTTGCAAGTTCATTTAGCTGTACCGTTTAACTCACGTGACGTATTAATTAATGCATTACCGATGTTTCATTCATTCGGACTGACAATTGGAACAGTTTTGCCACTGTTGAACGGGGTCAAAACCTTTTTTTATCCGTCACCGTTACACTATCGCATTATTCCGGAAATCAGTTATGGAATTCAAGCAACGGCGATTCTGGGAACAGATACATTTTTATACGGATATGGACGCATGGCTAATCCGTATGATTTCTTTCCTATACGTTTTGCTGTTGTCGGCGGCGAAAAACTTAAACAGCGGACAGCCGATTTATGGATGAAAAAGTTTGGTGTGCGAATTTTTGAAGGTTATGGAACAACGGAAATGTCTCCGGTAATTGCCGTTAATACCCCGATGTTTTATCGCGAAAATACGGTGGGGCGTATTTTAAGCGGAATTAATTATCGTCTGCAATTAATCGACGGAATAAGCAACGGCGGTGAATTACTTCTTCAATCTGATAGCATGATGCAAGGATATATTAAGGCAGATAAACCGAATGTATTTGTTCCCGTTGATACATGGTATAATACAGGAGATATTGTTCAAATTGATGAAGATAAGTTCGTTTCTATTGAGGGAAGGGCTAAACGTTTTGCTAAAATAGGCGGAGAAATGATTTCTTTAGTAGCTGTTGAAGATATTTTAAATGAGTTATATTCAAATGTGCTTCAGTGCGTAATTGCAATTGAAGATGAAATCAAAGGAGAAAAAATAGTTTTCCTGACGAGTGATGATAGCGCAAATATGCAAGAAATAAAAAATTATTTTAAGCATAAGGGGGTTAGCGAATTGTGGTTGCCGAAGGAAATTTTCTATATGCCTAAAATACCTTTGCTGGGTAGCGGAAAAATAGATTATCAGATGGCTGTAAAACTCTATCAAGAACAAAAACTATCGTGAATGAGAAGCGCGTATAAGGCGATCATTTATGGCTAGCCCTAGGCCGGTTGTCGGAATAGGAGCAACGGCGATTTTCGGATATTGTTTTTGGGAATCAGCCGCACGCAAAAATGCAAATAAGTTGCTGGCTGCTTCACTCAGTGATCCGGATTTACTCAAGTTTAAATGACCGTCAAGGTTGCCGAAACCGATGAAAAATTCATCTTCACTCGGATTGTTGACATTAATTGATAATTTTTTTTGTGGGGCGTAATGACGTAAGAGCTGTCCCGGAGCCGTCGGTTGATTAGGGTTCCCTGATGAAATTTCAATCGTAGTGCCGAGAAACTCCTCAATGGCTTCTTTAGTAGTTCCTCCGGCTCGTAAAATAACCGGTTTTTCAGAAGTCAAATCTAAAATAGTCGATTCCACTCCCACAGTGCACGCACCTCCATCAAGAATCATATCTACGGAATCACCGAGACCATCGGCAACATGTTTTGCGGTTGTTGGACTTATCGATTGGTAACGATTGGCCGACGGAGCGACTATTGGTACTCCGGATGCCTTTATTAAATCAAGAGCCACAGGATGTCGGGGCATTCGTACCGTGACAGTTCTTAAACCTGAGCAAGCCAGATCAATACGAGGATCTTCCTCAATTCTGTTAAGAACAAAAGTCAGCGGTCCGGGCCAGAACTTTTGGGCTAAGGCCATTACTTTTTGATCAACTTTGGCATATCGCTCTAAAAAATTTATATCGGCAATATGAGAAATCAAAGGGTCAAAAAACGGACGATTTTTCGCCGCAAATATATTAGCTACAGCTTTAGAATTATAAACATTTGCCCCCAATCCATACACTGTTTCTGTCGGAAATGCCACTAAGCCGCCGTTGCGAATTATTTCAGCGGCTTTTTCAATATTACGCGAAGTGTATTCATAAATTTTATCGGTTGTTTCAGACATTGAAAATCTCTGCTAAAGCTAAATCTAATTCGGTTTCTTCATAGGTATCCAATACCGCCAAATCATTTCTATCTATTATTTGATAACAATTTAGAAGGTAATTGTATGCTAAAAAGTCAAAATCATTATGCCCGAGTAAGATAACATTCCGTGGTTTTCTTAATAAAGAATTCTGATCAACAATATCTAAATCATTATCGACAGTAGCCCCATATAAATAGGCTCCGTTAGCTTTTATTCCGTTATAATGTTTCAAAAAATCGATATATGATTCAGGTATGAAATTCAGTCCCATTTTAACTAAAATTTTTTGGGCGACAATCAATGCCTCTGCTTCCAGTTTTTCTCCGGCAACAAAGTTTTTCGATTGTATGTGATCGATAAATTTTTCCACCGTTAGCGTCCTTTTCTTTTCTTTATCTGTGAACGCAAAATTGACATAGCCTGACCAATCTTCATTGTGTCAAAATCATATAAATTTTTATTATCCTGCAATTTTTTCGAAGAGCTGGTGTAAATTCTTTTCGTGTATGGTATATTATATGTTTCCACTAACATGGCTTCATTACAAAGACGTTCTTGCATCATTTGAAAATAATTAACTTTACAACGCCGATCCATGGCCTTACGTCTTTTAAATTCACGATTATTTTCAAGGTCAAAGTAAATAGCATCGGTTTGGGCATTAAAACCAATTAATACCCGCATTCTGTTATCAGTTATATTTAATCTGGAGTAATATTTTTCAATATTTCCGGATTTAATTAAACAATCAAACAAATGTAAGTAGTGTTGATGAATGCGTTCATCTACTTCAATTCCGTTATTAGGATAATTTACCGCAGCAATGGTGTCTAAATTATTCGAAAGAACAACGGAGTGAATATGATGGTCTTGCAAGCGCGGCAATAAGCTTTTATCTAAAGGTTTTCCGTTTTCATCTCTGGCCAATATCAGAGTGCCTTGGTTAATATCTAATAAATGATCAATAAACTCTTGTTCAATAGGTGTACCCGGAAGCATATTTGTCGTATCATAACCTGCTTTGGCTAAATCATCTATAATGCGAGGGGTGTAATTTATTTCCGTTACGATCAACCGATCAACATCATACATTCCGAAACGTTTCATCATATTGCATAGCGATTGAACGCAGCGAATATCATTTCCTTTTGAAACGAGCAATTGTTTAAACTGCGGTTCGCAATATTTAATAATGTCACTGATACGCCGGCCTTTTACGGTTTTCTTTGCCGGTAAAAATTCAGCAACTAGGCTGTTGTCATTTTGTTTGTATGTATTAAATATTATATCACAATAGTCATTAATGGTCAGAGCTGATAGCACATTGGGATCAAGTCTTGATTTTTTCAGATAACGACAAATGTCTTTTTCCAGAGTTCTGAAGCTTTCAAACTGATGAAAAACCCTCCATGCCGGCGAAGCTTTGAGACATTGATGATATACCATCATCGGTGCATCAACAGCATTTTCACTTTTCTTGAAATAGTTGTACAAATAACTCAATTCATGAGGCTTACGCCGATTAATTGTACCGTAGCATTCCATACGAATAAGCCTTTTTTCATCACGAGCCAATTCAATAAAATTACCTGTGTCATACACGGCATTAGTCAGTTTGTGAATTGTTTCAAGATATTGAAAGGCTAAATCCGCTAGTTTTCGACTGCGTTTATCTTCTGAATTATTGGCAATTCTATGTAAAACAGCAACAATTTCGATTTGCTCATCGACACTGAGATTTAAGAAGTTTTTTTCAAATTTCCATTGATCGGATAAAATATCAAAGATATGACTTTGGGTGATAGAATCAGAATAAGTCTCTTTAGGGGACAATATGTCACTATGTTTATTTCTATATTTGCTCATTGTTCACCTTCAGTAAAATAATATACAGAAAAAAACTTGATTTGTCTACTTGTTTTTTACGAAAAACTAATAAATTTTATGCAGAATTGATCTAAGCCAATAAATATAAAAAAGGAGTTTATAATGGTTGAATTCAAAATAGATAAAAATATTCGTGGAACTTTTGATAAAATAATATTTGTTGAAAATGTGAAAGATGTTGATCAATATTTAACAGCTAAGGAAAAGGTTGTTTTTCAAGCTATAAAGTCGCGGAAATCAAATAATGAAATTACAGAATATAATCAGGGAAAATATACGATCTTTATATTTATAGGCAGAAATAAAAGTAATTTAGACTGGCAAAAGTTGGGGGGTAAGGTTTATTCTAAAATCAAAAAATGTCGCCAAGTAAAGGCAATCTTTTCAGGAATAAAATCAGAAAATGTTTATGATGTTATGTTCGGTATAGAATTAGCTTCATATCGTTTTGATAAGTATTTTACATCTAAAAACAATGACTTTTATCCACAATTAGAAAGCGTTTATATAAAACATAAAAAAATCTCTAATTTGGCAGGTTATAAACCGATGGCTAGTCTGGCTAATGCAGTACGTTATGGACGTGATTTGATAAATGAACCGGCAAATGAATTAACTCCGGAAATTTTTGCTGCTGATATAAAACGTTTGGAATATCTGGGATTAGATGTTGAAATTTTAACTGAAGATGAGATGAAAGAAAAAGGATTCAATTTAGCCTTGGCAGTTGCTCAAGGTTCAACCAACAGACCATGCATCGCCGTAATCAAATGGAAGGGCGTGAAAAAACAAAATGACTATTCTATTGGATTAGTTGGTAAAGGTGTTACTTTTGATAGCGGCGGAATTTCTCTCAAACCGGCTGCAAATATGTGGGATATGAAACAAGATATGACTGGTGCCGCAGTTGTTGTGTCAACTATGAAAAGCGTGGCATTGCAACAAGTAAAAAAGAATATAGTCGGGGTTGTGGGATTGGTTGAAAATATGCCTTCAGGATCGGCATCTCGCCCCGGCGATATTGTGCGTTCAATGTCAGGACAAACTGTTGAAATTCAGAATACTGATGCTGAAGGTCGTTTAGTTTTAGCAGATTGCTTAACTTATATTCAACAAGAATATGCTCCGCAAAATGTTATTGATATTGCAACATTAACTGGTGCAATAGTCGTTTCTCTCGGTAATGTATACGCTGGTCTGTTTTCAAATGATGATAAATTAGCTCAAAAACTTATCGGTTTAGGAAAACAAAATGGTGAAGAACTATGGCGTATGCCGATGCATGAGAAGTTTGATAAAATGATTGATTCTACTGTTGCGGATATGAAAAATATTGGAGGCAGAGCGGGCGGTTCAGCAACAGCGGCTTGCTTTTTACAGCGCTTTATCAAGAAAAATACTAAATGGGCACATTTAGATATAGCCGGAATGGATTTAAGCGATGGAAAAGAAATTTTGTATCCTAAAGGAGCCAGTGGATTCGGGGTGCGTTTATTAAATGATTTGATTATGAGTAATTAAAAAACAAAAAAATACCTACTTTCTCAAGTAGGTATTTTTTCATCTTTTATCGAGATTATTTTTTCGAAGAGCTCTTCTTTGCCATAGATGGTTTTGAAGGGCTTTTAGTTTTTTTACAAGATGATTTCGTGCAGCTTGAACCATATAATTGGTTTACAGCCTGATTCCAAAAATATTCGTCCTGACCGCTTGGGCAACCGGCATTTTGCCAGTTATAATAAGCTGCTTCACGAATATAATTTTCGTTATAATTTTTATTAGACATTTAATTTCTCCATAATTTCGTTTACATTCAGCAGTATAAGTTATTTTTTTATTTCGTCAATACATTAATACATAAAATTTTATATCAGTGTATTTTTTATGTAATCACTATTTACGGATAAACAATAGCATAATGTTTTATTATCCCTCATCGATGACTATATATGGAAAAAAAGGATCCATGTTAAATATCATTTTGCTTGCAATTTAAAAATGATATTTATATACATTAAATGTATAAAACAAATATTGATTATTTTGCAGATATAAAAGGAGCGCTTATTATGGATAATTTACTATCAAAGGATGAGATGAATGCAGTTATTAACGGTGATCATGGCAATGTATTTGCCGTATTAGGCATTCATCGGGACAAAGGAACAAAAAAAGTTTTTATCCGTGCGTTTAATCCTTTTGCCAAAGCAATAGAAGTTATCGATGAAAATGAAAAAACACTCGGTAAAATGACCTGCTTGGATTCGCGAGGTTTTTTTCAGATAAATTTTGATAAGACAACAAACTTTGCATACAAATTCAAAATTACCAATAGTGAAGGAAATGTTTATTTGGCAGAAGATACATATAGTTTTCCTTCAATTATCGGTGATATAGATGAGTATTTATTCGCGCAGGGAAATCATCGCGAAATATATAAAAAACTTGGTGCCCATGTTTTGGAAATTAACGGAGTTAAAGGTGTCGGATTTGCTGTTTGGGCTCCTAATGCCAAAAGAGTTTCAGTGGTTGGAAATTTTAATAACTGGGACGGACGTACCGATGTTATGCGTAAGCATATAAGCTGCGGCGTTTGGGATATCTTTATTCCCGGTCTGCAAGAAGGAGAATATTACAAGTTTGAAGTTAAAACGCAAAACAATAATATTTTATCGAAAGCTGATCCGATGGCAACGTATGCCGAAATCAGACCTAAGACGGCTTCTATTGTATTTGATATTAATCATTATACATGGCATGACCAAGAGTGGGTAAAATATCGCGAAAATTGTAATACATATGATCGTCCGATGTCTATTTATGAAGTCCATCTCGGCTCGTGGCGCAGAAAGGGTGATAACGGTAGTGAATTTTTAACTTATCGCGAATTAGCTGATCGTCTGGTGCCTTACGTGAGCAATATGGGATTTACTCATGTTGAGTTTATGCCGGCATGTGAGCATCCTTTGGATTCATCTTGGGGATACCAAATTACCGGACTTTTTGCTCCGACATCACGCTTTGGTAATCCCGATGAATTTCGTTATATGATTGATAAATTCCATCAGGCCGGAATAGGAGTAATTATGGATTGGGTTCCGGCACATTTTCCTAAAGACGGCCATGGTTTGGCCGAATTTGATGGAACTTGCTTATATGAGCATGCAGACCCTCGGTTGGGAGAGCATAAAGATTGGGGAACAAAAATTTATAATTACGGCCGTACGGAAGTTTGCAATATTTTATGCACAAGCGCTTTATACTGGCTGAAAGAATTTCATATAGACGGTTTAAGAGTAGATGCCGTCGCCTCAATGTTATATCTTGATTATTCACGAAAAGACGGGGAGTGGATTCCAAATGTATATGGTGGTAATGAAAATATAGAAGCTATCGCCTTTATTCGAAAAATGAATGAATTGGTATATACACAAACCAAAGGTTCAATAACATGTGCCGAAGAATCTACTGCTTGGCCAATGGTTTCCCGACCAATTTCGGCAGGGGGATTGGGATTCGGTTATAAGTGGAATATGGGATGGATGAATGATACATTAAAGTATATAAGCCACGAACCGATACACCGCAAATATCATCATGGATTGCTAACCTTCGGACTGTTGTATGCATTTAATGAAAACTTTATTTTACCGATCTCTCATGATGAAGTTGTTCATGGCAAGGGGTCTATGCTTTCTAAAATGCCAGGAGATGAATGGCAAAAATTTGCCAATCTTCGTGCTTATTACGGGTTTATGTGGACACACCCAGGAAAAAAACTTTTATTTATGGGGTGTGAATTCGGACAGGATTGGGAATGGAATAGTGATGAAAGTTTGCGTTGGCATCTGCTCAATTATCCGATGTATAAAGGTATGCAAAATTGCGTGCGTGACCTCAATTTGATGTACAAGGGTAATCCTCCACTGTATGAAGAAGATTTTGACTCACGCGGATTTGAATGGATCGATTATGCCAACTGTGATGACAGTGTTATCTCATACATCAGAAAAGGACATTCTGCTGACGATTATCTGATTGTGGTTTGTAATTTTACGCCGGTTGTAAGGCATAATTTTCGGGTTGGCGTTTATGAGGTCTGTGCGTATCAAGAGATATTTAACAGTGACGATAAGAGTTATTGGGGAAGCGGTGTTCGCAATGAGGGACATCAGCAAGCTCAAAACTATGGCGCTAACGGACGTCCGTATTCTGTGGAGTTAGTATTGCCTCCATTGTCGACAATAGTTTTGAAGCCTGTTAGATAATAGGGCAGATGATTATGGATAAAATAAGGGTTCATGACGGTAAATCTTATCCACTCGGTTCGGTGTATGACGGAAAGGGAGTAAATTTTGCTCTGTTTTCTAAAAATGCCGAAAAGGTCGAACTTTGTTTGTTCGATGAGTTTGGCGTTAAAGAAGTGGGACGTATTGCAATATTGTCGAACGACAACAATATCTGGCATATATACATTGAAAATTTACAACCGGGACAGGTCTACGGATATCGTGTTTACGGACCTTATAAGCCACAAGAAGGAAAAAGATTTAATCCAAACAAATTACTGTTAGATCCGTATGCCAAAAAAGTAGTCGGTAAATTGATATGGCATAAGGCTCTTTTCGGTTATGATACGGACAGTCCGGAAGGTGATTTATCTTTTAGCAAATTGGATAGCGCACCCTATGTTCCTAAAGCCGTTGTTGTGGAAAATACCTTTGATTGGGAAAATGATAAAAAACCGTCTGTACCATATGAAAATACAGTTATCTATGAAACTCATGTAAGGGGATACACAATGCTGCATCCTCAGGTGGAAAACAGTCATCGCGGCAAATTTTTGGGTATGGCTTCCAATGCTGTAATGTCATATTTGGATTATTTGGGAATTACAACAATAGAGTTATTGCCGGTTTTTGCGTTTTACGGTAACAAAGACGGCATGTATACAGATAACTATTGGGGATACGAAACATTGTCATATTTTGTTCCCGAAGCAAAATATTTAACGAACAATAATATTGATGATTTTAAGCAAATGGTGAAAACATTTCATCGCCATAACAAGGAAGTAATCCTTGATGTTGTTTACAATCATACAATTGAAGGCAATGAAAAGGGGCCGACTTTATGTTATCGCGGAATTGATAATGAAAGCTATTATATTTTACAGGATAATCGGCGTTTTTACGTTGATACCACGGGCTGTGGAGCATCATTTAATATTCAGAACCCGTATGTTTTAACTTTGGTAATGGATTCATTGCGATATTGGGCTGAGGAAATGCATGTAGACGGTTTCAGATTGGATCTGGCTTCAAGCATGGGACGTGTTAATAATAAGTTTTCCATGGAAAGCGGATTTCTTATGTCAGCCCGACAAGATGATACTTTGCGTCAGGTTAAAATGATCGTTGAGCCATGGGATGCGACAATCGGTGGTTATAAAATCGGCGCGTATCCTCCGGGATGGGCAGAATGGAATGACAGATACCGCGATGTAATCCGCCGATTTTGGCGCGGAGATACCAAGCAGGTTGGTGAATTTGCCAGCCGAATCACCGGATCAAGTGATATCTTTCGCTATAATAATCGGGATATATGGAGCAGTATAAACTTTATTACGGCACACGACGGCTTTACCCTTAAAGATTTGGTCTGTTATAACGATAAGCATAATGCTATAAACGGGGAAAATAATAACGACGGCAATAGCGCTAATTGGAGTTGGAATTCAGGAACGGAAGGCGAGTCTGATAATCCGACCATTTTAATGAATCGTCAACAGAGAATGAGAGCTATGCTGGCTACATTGCTTCTATCATTTGGTACACCGATGTTGGTTGCCGGCGATGAATTCGGTAATACCCAATTTGGCAATAATAATCCGTATTGTCAGGATAATGTATATACTTGGCTCGTTTGGGAAGCCATAGACAATGATGATGCTAAATTGCAAAAGTATGTACATAAGTTAATTAAATTGCGTCACAAGTTGAATATTTATCAGCGTCGAGATTTTTTTGACGGTAATATTTGGAATTATGCCGGCAAAAAAGTTAAGGATCTTATGTGGCTTACGGAAAGCGGAAAAGAATTCTCAATTCAAGATTGGACTGATGAGGGGCGCAAAAGCATTTCCTGTCTGATTTTTGACGGAACAGATTCGTATTGGCTGATTTTTAACAGTCATAGTCAACCTGAAACGTGGTATGTTCCGGAATTTATCGGCAAACAAAAAAGAGAATTGCTTCTGGATAGTTCGGAAATATTGAAACCTACGGATTACGCCAACAAAAATAATATAGAAATTCCGGCATGGTGTGTGTTGTTGTTTAAGGTATCTAAAGCGGAGGAATAAAATGGAAAATAATTGGGATAAATTATTGCAAAAAATTGGGATAGCAAAAACTTTTTCTGACGCTATTCAACAAGATAAAACATATCATATCAGTGATGAAACATTATGCCAAATGATAAATAATTTAGGCTTTTCTTTTAAGGATAAAAACCAATGCGACCGCATGTTGGAAAAATTAGAAAATATGCGTTGGCAATATACAACGGAAGCAATTTATGTTGTGCGTATGCAAGATAAAATATTTGATGTGGTTGTTCCTTCGGATGCAGTAGAAAATATTGAGATAAAGGTTTATCAAAATAAAAAAATCATGTCTTTGGATTATGAGCAAGAGATTATTGGACGCCAAGAAATCGGTAAAAGAGAGTATAGTTTTGTAAAAATGAAAATTATATCAGACATGGCTCCCGGATATTATGATATAGATATCTGTTTTGATCATAAAATGGCCCATACAAAGTTGGCGGTTACTCCAGATATGTGTTATGTTCCTGATATTATATCTCAGCAAAAAATATGGGGATATGCGATTCAATTGTACGCTTTGTCAAGCAAGCGTAATTGGGGGGTCGGTGATTTTACGGATTTGAAAAACTTTGTAGATTTGTGTGAGCGGCAAGGAGCTGATGTTATCGGGGTTAACCCGCTAAATGCACTGTTCCATGATTTTCCGGAAAATGCCAGTCCTTATTCATCAATCAGCCGTCTCTTTTTAAATCCCATATATATTGATGTTGAAAATGTGCACGGTTATAAGCCAGAATATAAAGATGAATTTGCCGAAATTTTGCATAAAGTTAAACAAAGTGAAAATATTTGTTATACTGAAATATATAATACGAAAATCAGTGTCTTGGAAAGAATATTCAGTGAATTTTATCAGAATAAAAAAACAACTGAATATAAAAAATTTATAAAATTCTGCAATGATCAAGGTGTTGATTTAGAGCAATTTGCCATTTATCAGACTATTTACACAATCTATGTATCACAAGGAAAAATCGGTTGGAAAAATTGGCCGGCAGAATTGCAAAACCCATATTCAAAGGCCGTTTTTGAGTTTAAAAACAGTCACCAAAGACAATTCGATTTCTTCAGATATTTGCAATTTATTGCGGCACAACAATTGCAAGAAGTGTCGCAGGAGATAAAAAAATGCGGTCTCAAAATCGGCTTATATCGCGACCTTCCGGTTGGACTATGCAAAGACAGTGAAGAAATATGGGCCGGTAATGATCTGTTTATCAAAGAATGCGGTGCCGGTGCTCCACCAGATGTATTCTTCCCTCAGGGACAAAAATGGTGTTTAGGGGCTTTTAATCCATATACACTTAAAGCCAATGCCTATTTGCCGTTTATAAAAATATTGCGTGCCGCTATGGCTGATGCCGGCGCTTTACGTATTGATCATGTCATGAGTTTAATGAGATTATATGTAATTCCTGATAAGTCTGACGAAGGAACATATATATATTATAATTTTACGGACATGTTGGGCTTGGTCGTTCTGGAAAGCTATTTGAACAAATGCATGATCGTCGGTGAAAGTATCGGTAATGTTCCGGATGGTTTCGTGGAGAAGCTTCATGAAAGAGGAATATATTCATTGAGTGCTATGTGGGGAGAAAGATGGAACGGATATGGCGATTTTAAGATGCCGTATGATTTTCCGCAAAAAGCGTATGCCTCAGTAGGAACACATGATATGGCTCCACTGAAAATGCGGTGGTTCGGATATGATATTGAAACCATGTATCAACTTAAAATGATATCCGATGATGCCCGTACAGAGCAATATAAAGGGCGAGAAGATGAACGTTGCCGTTTACTCAGAGCTTTGGATAACGCCGGTGTCTGGCCACAGGATAAACCACGGCAAGGTGATTGTTTGTATGGAGAAGGGTATCCTAATGGTATTATGGAAGCTGTTGAAAAATATGTATCGCTAAGTAATAGTGATGTCTATCTGGCGCAATTAGAAGACATTTTCGGCGTTACTGTTTTGCAAAATCTTCCGGGAACCGATGTTGATAAGCATCCGAATTGGCGACGCAAATTGCCTGTTGATATGGAAGATTTTGAAAACAATGATGATTTTGTAAGGGCACGCAAAGCAATTATGCGTTAGCCTATATCACTGTGTGATAACAAATTTTCCACAAATTTGGGAAAAGTTGTTCCCGCCGGTCCGTATATATGGTGGTCAAACAAAATATTGTTTGAGGTTTTCTCCATATTGAATTCATAGCTTTCAGCTCCGAAAAATTTGGCAGTCTGCACAAATCCGGCTGCCGGATAGACAACTCCCGAAGTTCCAATGGAAATAAACAAATCACACGATTGTAATAAGCTGTCAACGTGGTTCATATAGAGTAGGTTTTCACCGAAAAAGACAATATTAGGTTTAAGATATCCTTTTTTATGGCACTGCGGACAAACATCTTGTGCGGATACATCGTTCCAAGTTTCAAAAACGTTACCGCAGTTTAAGCAGACAATCTGATTTATTTGTCCGTGGATATGGAAGACATTTTTGTTGCCGGCTTTTTCATGTAATATATCAACGTTTTGGGTTACCACACTGATATCAGCCGGATAAAACTGTTGTAGTTTAGTTATGGCAGTATGGGCAGCGTTGGGTTTAACCTGTTGCATTTCCGGGCGCATACTGTTGTAGAAATCATGCACGACGTTCGGATTGCGATAAAAAGCTTCAATAGTTGCGACATCTTCTACTCGGTGATTGTTCCACAAACCATCAGAGCTACGAAATGTTGCCAATCCGGATTCTGCAGATATGCCGGCGCCCGTTAATATGACAATATTTTTATACGTTTTTGTCATTAATTATTTCCTGATACAGCTGTAAATTTGAAGTTTGTTTTAAATCCGCTTTGTTCATGTTATCAATATAATTAAGTTTTTGCGCATACATGTCATTTATAGCGTTTATAAGGATGTTTTCTTTGCCTAAATCTTGGTCATATATTACCTCGGCAAATCCTTGTCTTTGGAAAGATAAAGCATTTAATGTTTGTTCACCTCGGCTTGAAGTTGACGGTAGCGGAATCAAAAGCATTGGTTTACGCAAGCTTAAAAGCTCAAAAATAGCATTTGAACCCGAACGTGAAACAACAATATCAGCCAAAGCCATCAAATCTTTAAATTCTTTATCAACGAATTCAAATTGAATGTAGCCATCTTTTTCGGTGCCATCGGTTTGTTCTTTGCCGCATATATGGATAATGTTATATTTAGCCAACAATTTATCCAAATTCTTTTTTACGGCATTATTTATGCTTTTGGCGCCGAGCGAACCGCCGACAAACATAATAACCGGTTTATCATCTTTAAATTTACAGAATTTCTTTCCTTTTTCGGCATCACCGTTATTTAACCGATCAGACAGGACCGGACCGACGTAATTAACTTTCTGCGGATTTTTAACATATTTTACGGTATCAGGGAAAGTTGTAAAAAACATACTGACAAAAGGTAATGACATTTTATTGGCTAAACCCGGAGTAACATCAGATTCATGCATATAAATTTTTTTACATTTATTCAAATATCCTGCCAACACAACCGGAAAAGAAACAAATCCGCCCTTTGAAAAAATTACTTCAGGTTTTTCATGACGGATAATTTGCCAAGCCTGAATAATGCCAACCGGAACTCGTAAGGCATCTTTGAAATTTTGCCAAGAAAAATAACGACGCAATTTGCCGGTTTCAATGGCATAGTATTTAACACCGTTTATTTGGGCAATTAAATCTTTTTCAATACCGTTTTTGGAACCTATATATATAATTTCCCATCCGTTTTCTTGGAAAAGAGGTATTAAATTTAAATTCAGTGTAACATGTCCGCCGGAACCACCGCCGGTAAAAAGTATTTTTTTCATTTTACGATGCCTTTTGATTAGAGTTTTCATTAATTTTTAATAATTCATTTTCAGTGTCATCATATTCCATGGTAATAACTTTATTGGCTTTTGCTCCATATTCTTTCAGACGCGTTGCCAAAGATAAAGCATTACCTTTGCCTTGAGATAACTTGGAAACAGCTTGTTCATAGTTTTGCCGAGCCACCCCGAGAGCTTTATCAATTTTTTGCATATCATCGGTAAAATTAGCTAGTTTATCATATAAATAACCTCCGACTTCAGCAATTTTCTGCACATATTTATTGCGATTTTCAATTTGCCATAGATTTTCAACCGTGCGTAATATTGGTAAAAGAGATGACGGAGTTGTCAAGGCAATATTTTTTTTGTAGGCGTAATCGTATAAAGATGGATCTTTATTGATAGCGTCAACAAACGCACTTTCAATCGGAATAAAAATGACAACATAATCCAAAGTTTCTTCTTTTAACAATTTTTGGTATTCTTTAGCGGATAGTTCATCAATATGAGATTTGATGTTTTGAATATGTTTTTGTAACGCCGGCAGTTTATCGGCATCATTTTCGGCGTTTATATATGTAACGTAGTCATTAAGAGATACTTTAGAATCAACCACAACGCTTCGTTCATTAGGCAGTCTTACAATAACATCCGGTCTTAAATTCTGATTTTCGGCATTTTTAAAATTTTCCTGCGTAAAATAATCAATATTTTTCTGTAAACCGGATATTTCCAAAATACGATTAAGTTCAACTTCTCCCCAATCACCTTGCATTTTTTTGTTACCGCGCAAGGCATTGGTAAGATTTTGAGCATCGTTACTCAGAGATTGGTTTAATTGCAATAAATTCTTAAACTGTTCATCAAAGCTCGATTTGTTTTTAATGTTCTCTAAATTTGCCTTATTAACTTCGTCTTTAAACGATTTAAGTTGCTCTTGAAAAGGAGAAAGCAGGGTGCTGAGGGTGTTTTTTTGGTTTTCGCTTATTAGCTGAGATTGCGAACGAATAATTTCATTGGAAATATCGCGAAATTTGAGAGCCATTTCATTTTTATTTTGTTCGATATATTGCAATTTATCTTCCATATATCGCCGTTGATTCGAGTACTCGGTCTTAAGGCGGGAATTTTCATTTGACAGGCCGTTATTCACTTCCTCTAATTGCTGATTTCGTTTTTGAAAATCGTGCAGCTGTTCGTAAAGAGTGGCAATCAGTATTTTTTTATTGGAATTTTTAACGATAAAGGTCATCAAAAAACATAAAAAAATAATCAGCACTATGCTCAAAGCTATAATGCCGCAAATAAGAGGGTTTTGGAGTATTGCAAAATTAATATTCATACCTTTTCCTTTCAATGATGAAAGTATATAATGTTTACATGATTTAGCAACCGTATTTTATAATTATTAACCAAATAATACGTGTACAAATATAAATTATAGTAGATTTTTTCGAAAAAAGGACATAGATTTACGTTATCAAAGATAAATCTCTTTTATAAGGAATAAAAATGAATAAAGTACAAAGTGATTTTTTAGATGATTTAAAGGATAATCGTGTTGCCGTAACCGTTTTTTTGATTAACGGGGTTAAGTTACAGGGGATTATAACAATGTATGATGATAACACTTTGTTATTGCGTCGAGATGGGCATACCCAGCTGGTGTATAAGCACGCTGTTTCAACGATTATGCCGAGTGTTTCGGTTGAAATTGCTGAAGAATAGTGATTGAAGTTCAAAAAGATAATTTGATAAAGGTCGGAGTTATATCTCCGGTTGTTTTCGGTGCAAAATTTTCAATAAGCGAGGATAGCCGTTTGCAAGAGGCTGTCGGATTGGCCAGAGCCATTAATCTTGATGTTGTCTGGCAGGAAACGATACACATAAGAAAAATAAGGTCCGGAACATATTTCAGTCGCGGCATTATCGAAAAAATAGCATCACATGTGGAAGAAAAAAACATCGAATTGTTAGTCGTTGATACTGATTTATCTCCCATCCAACAGCGAAATTTGGAGCGAGAGCTAAAGATCAAAGTAATTGACCGTACAGCATTAATTTTGGAAATTTTCGGAGAAAGAGCCCAAACCAGAGAAGGGGTGTTGCAAGTTGAATTAGCCCATTTAACCTACCAACGGTCACGCTTGGTCCGTAGTTGGACACACTTAGAACGTCAACGGGGCGGTGCCGGTTTTTTAGGTGGTCCGGGTGAAACCCAAATTGAGTTGGATCGTCGTATAATTGATGATAAGATTACTCGAATCAAAAAAAATTTGGACAAAGTTAAACAAACACGCGAAATTCAGCGTGGGGCTCGCCGTCGCGTACCTTATCCTATTATTGCGTTGGTTGGATACACGAATGCCGGTAAATCAACATTATTTAACTTGCTGTCAAAAAGCGAAGTAGTGGCGGCAGATATGCTTTTTGCAACGTTAGATCCGACAATGAGAAAGATTGTTATTCCCAGTGGTCGAGAAGTTATTTTGTCGGATACAGTCGGTTTTATTTCAGATTTGCCACATGAACTGATTATGGCATTCAGAGCAACACTGGAAGAAGTTTTGAATGCTGATGTTATATTACATGTTTGTGATATTGCCGATAGTGATAGCGCTGCTCATCGAACAGACGTTTTGAAGGTGTTGGAAAGTCTGGGGCTGTCTGAACTTAAACTTGCCGATAATTACATTGAAGTACTTAACAAGGCAGACTTATTATCAGTAGCCGAACAAAAAAATTGGCAGGAAAAAATATCGCATAATAAACGGCAGATTTTGGTTTCGGCCTATACCGGACAGGGAACCGAAGAACTGTTGAAACGAATTGATTCATTGTTGTTTTCTGCAGAAGAAGTCCAAACCGTTATTATGCCGTTGTCGGAAGGAAAATTGCGGGCATGGCTATATCGCCACGGCAAAATCCTGCAAGAAAAAATTATCGATGAAGAAAAAAGAATAATACAAGTTTTGCTATCAAAAGATAACTTTCATAGGTTAAACCACTTATCTGAACAGTATAATGTTGAAATAAAAAAATGTGACAATGCTATTGATAAGTAAAAAAAGTTCTTTACAAAAGACAAAATATGTTTTATACGACTGGTAGAAATTGAAATTATATGAGTGGAGCTGAAAAGCCCCGCTTTTTTATTAAAGGATACAAAATGTATAAACATCATCTGCAGGATATTATAGAACCTGTTGTTACTGAGCTGGGCTACGAATTGGTTCGAGTGCTTTCGGTAGGGGGACAAACGAATCCGACTCTGCAAGTTATGATAGATAACTTGGATCATACCGACATAACAATTGAGGACTGCACCAAAGTTAGTCACGCCTTGTCGGATATGTTGGATGAAAAAGATCCGATTGAAAACAAATATTCCTTAGAAGTAAGTTCTCCGGGAATCGATAGGCCTTTGACAAAGTTAGAGCATTTTAAACGTTATGTAGGTTATGACGTTAGATTGGAAACTGAGGAAAAGGTTGATGATCGAAAACGATTTAAGGGTAAAATCAGTAAAATAGAAAAACAAAATATCTTTTTAACAGAAGATGATAAAGAGTTTGTCATTCCGTTTGCGGTTATTAACAAAGCTAAGTTAGTTCTAACTGATGATTTATGGAATGAATATCAAGCAGCCCATGAAGCTGTAGAAAATTAATTTATTGAAGGGGACAAAATGGAAAACTTTGAAAATATGCCAAGACCTGAAATTGTTGCCGTAGCTGACACAGTTGCGCGCGAAAAGAATATTGATAGAGAAGATGTATTTACAGCTATGGAAATAGCAATACAAAAAGCCGGACGAACTAAATACGGTTTTGAACACGATATTCGTGTGCATATAGATCGTAAAACCGGAGCTATTTCTTTGGCAAGATATCGCGAGGTTGTTGCAGATGATACTGTAATTGAGAATGAAGCAGCACAAATTCCGGTAAGTTTGGCTAAAAAATATGATAAAAAACTCAAAGTAGGTGATTTTATTATTGATGCCCTTCCACCGATTGATTTCGGACGTATTGCGGCTCAAACGGCAAAGCAGGTTATTATGCAAAAAGTGCGTGAAGCTGAACGTAATAAGCAGTTTGAAGAATATCGCGAAAAAATCGGTACCATTATCAACGGAACAGTTAAACGTTTAGAGTTTGGCAATGTGATTGTTGATATCGGAAAAGCTGAAGCCGTATTGCGTCATAATGAGATAATACCAAGGGAAAAATACAAAAATGGTGACAGAGTTCGCGCTTATGTATTAGACGTTCGTCGCGAGGTTAAAGGACCGCAAATTTTCTTATCAAGAACCTGTCCGGAGTTTATGGCAAAGTTATTTACTCAGGAAGTTCCGGAAATTTATGATGGCGTAGTACAAATAATGGGCGTGGCACGTGATCCTGGATCTAAAGCTAAAATCGCCGTTAAAGCTAATGATAAAACAGTTGATCCGGTTGGAGCTTGTGTTGGATTGCGAGGTATTCGTGTACAGGCTATTGTTACGGAGTTGCAGGGAGAAAAGATTGATATTGTACCATATTCTGATGATCGTGCAGAATATATTGTAAGCGCTCTTGCTCCGGCAGAAGTGACAAAAGTTGTCTTAGATGAGGAAAATAATCGCATAGAAGTTGTTGTTGCCGAAGACCAGTTATCTTATGCAATCGGTCGTCGTGGACAAAATGTTAAACTGGCTTCACAGCTGATCGGTGCTGATATTGATGTATTAACTGAAGAACAGGAACAAGAACGCCGCTCTAACGAAAATAAAGTTAGAACTCAGCGATTTATGGAAGCATTAGATGTTGATGATATGATTGCTCATTTGCTTGTTGCAGAAGGTTTTTCAACTATTGATGAAATAGCTATGGTCGACTTAAAAGAGTTGGCCGAAATCGAAGGTTTTGATGAAGATGTGGCTACGGAATTACAGAACCGCGCCAATGAATTTATCGAAAAGCGGAATAAGGAATTTGCAACTAAGAGTAAAAAGCTGAAAATTGATGAAAGTTTGAAGCACGTAAGCGGATTAGATCAGGATATGATCTTAACTTTAGCTGAAAACGGTATCAAAAATATTGATGATTTGGCTGACTTGGCTGCAGATGAACTGATTGAAATTGTTGGTGAAAATGTTCTGACATTAACTGAGGCAAATGAAATAATCATGTTAGCTCGTGAACATTGGTTTGATGACAAAAAGGCTAAGTAATATATGTCTCAAGAGTTAGAAAATAGAAAATGCATCTTGACCGGATCTGTTCAAAATAAGGAAGATCTTTTAAGGTTTGTCTTGCTAAAAGACGGCACATTGCTTCCGGATTTTGATAAAAAATTATCGGGACGCGGTTTCTATTTTTCTAACTCTAAACAATTATTGGAAGATTTGGTCAACAAGAATAAAGAAAGTTCAAAAAATCCTCTTAATAAAGTTTTACACACTAAAGTATTAATCCCAGATGATTTGCCGGAGATGATTGAAAAAATTTTAGAGAAAAAAGCCCTCAATTCATTAAATTTAGCGCGCAAAAGCGGCACATTAATTTTGGGATTTGAAAAAATAAAAGAAGCAGTTTTGAAAAAACGTGTAGCTTTTATTATAACGGCACTTGATGCCGGTGTAGACGGTAAAAGTAAGCTCGAGAAGATAGCTGGTGATTTGCAAAAAGTAGAGCTGTTTACAACAGAGGTTATGAGCGCAGTTTTAAATAGGGATAACACGGTTTATCTGGCTATTGTCAAGGGCAATACCGAAAAAATGGTCTATAAGGCGTTAAATAAGTATGCAACGTATTTGAAAGCGTAACGGAGTATTATATATGACAGAAGATAGTACAAAAGGAAAGTTAACATTATCGGGAAAAACTCTCACTTTAAAGAAGACTGGTAAGTCGTCGGCAGGTGATGGCAAGAAGGTCGTACAGGTTGAAGTACGTAAAAAACGTGTTATTACACCTTCTGTTAAAGATACTGTAAAAAAAGTGGAAATCGATGAAGAAACAGCGCAAAAGCTCAAGCTTATAGCTGAAGCTAAGCAACATGATGCCCAGAAGAAAAAAGAAGAAGAAGCTAAGGAAGCTCAGAGACAAAAACAGCTGAAAGAGCGTGAAAAAGCTTTAGCTGAAAAACAAGCAGCAGAAGAAGACAGTACTTCTTTAAATAAGATGAAAGAAGAAGATAAAGCCGTTATTGATAATAAAGAAACTAAGAAGGTTAAAAAACCGGAAAATAAAAATGATTTTCCGGTATCGGAAGTTTCCAATCAGGAGCAACATAAGAACAAGAAAAACAAAGAATATTCTGATGAAGACGACGATGATTCTGATGAGTATTCGTCAAAGGGGAAAAAGTTTTCTTCCGCTACCGAGAAGAGATCTCTGACTAAAGAGGAAACATTTGAACAGGAACGTAAAAAGATACAAAAGCGTAGCTTTGAACCGCAACGTCGTAATAATAAAATCAACGTTAACAGCTATATGATAAACGGCGATGATGACGATGATGATTATGGTTATGCTCCACACAGACGTTTGAAGAAAAAACAACCTAAAGTTCAGCAAACTGTTACTCAGCCGCAAGAAAAGGTTATAAAGGAAGTTATTATTCCTGAGACCATTACCGTTCAAGAATTGGCTAACCGTATGGCTGAAAAAAGTGCAGATGTTATAAAAAGATTGATGTCAATGGGCGTTATGGCTACGATAAACCAAGCTATTGATGCTGATACTGCTCAGATTATTGTTGAAGATATGGGGCATAAGTATAAACGTGTTGCCGATAGTGATGTTGAAGAGGGTCTCAGCGGTCCGGAAGATAATGAAACAGACTTGGAGCCGCGAGCACCTATCGTTACTGTTATGGGACACGTTGATCACGGTAAAACATCTTTGTTAGATGCTTTGCGCGAAACTAATGTAGTTGCCCGCGAAGCCGGTGGTATTACGCAACATATTGGTGCGTACCAAATTACCGTCTCCAACGGTCAAAAAATAACCTTTATTGATACTCCGGGGCATGAGGCTTTTTCCGAGATGCGTGCACGCGGAGCTAAGGTTACGGATATTGTTGTATTGGTTGTGGCGGCAAATGATGGGGTTATGCCACAAACAATTGAGGCTATTCGCCATGCACAAGCGGCTGAAGTTCCGATTGTTGTAGCTATCAATAAAATAGATTTACCTGGTGCAGATCCGATGCACATAAAAACAGAGCTTCTGCAGTATGGTATAGGTGTTGAAGAAATGGGCGGTGAATGCCTGTGTGCCGAAATATCTGCCAAAAAACGCATTAATATTGATAAATTGGTTGATGCAATACTATTGCAAGCAGAAATGCTTGATTTGAAAGCAAATCCACATCGTGGTGCAGAAGGTACAGTAGTCGAAGCCAAAATGGAAAAAGGTCGCGGATCCGTGGCAACGGTGTTGGTTCAGAAAGGCACGTTGCGCATTGGTGATATTTTGATAGCTGGTAAAGAATGGGGTAGGGTTCGCGCTATGTTTAACGAGCATGGTAAAAAAGTATCCGAGGCTGGTCCGGCAACTCCGGTCGAAGTTATTGGCTTGCAAGGAACTCCGATGGCTGGCGACAATTTTGTTGTTGCTAAAGATGAATCACAGGCTCGTGAAGTTACCGGATACCGTATTCGTAAAGAACGCGACGCCAAATTGGTAAAGAGTGCTAAATCGGCAATGGAACAAATGATGGATAAGATAAAATCTGGCGAATCCAAACATTTAGCAGTTGTTATTAAAGCAGATGTTCAAGGTTCTATTGAAGCATTAGAGGGGTCTTTAAATAAACTTTCCAATGATGAAGTTAACGTGCAAATTTTACATTCAGCTGTCGGCGGAATTTCTGAATCCGATGTAACTTTGGCCAAAGCTTCTGATGCGTTTGTAATCGGCTTTAATGTTCGCGCTAATGCACAGGCTCGCGATATGGCGCATCGCGATGGTATTGATATTCGCTATTATTCAATTATTTATGATGTTGTTGATGATGTTAAGAAGGCTCTTGAAGGTATGTTGACTCCGGAATTGAGAGAAAAAATCTTAGGATATGCTCAAATTCGCAATGTATTCAATATTACCGGAGTTGGCAAAGTTGCCGGTTGTATGGTTATGGAAGGTTTGGTTAAACGTGGAGCTAAAATTCGTTTGCTGCGCGATAATGTTGTTATTCATGATGGTAATCTCGGACAACTTAAACGTTATAAAGATGATGTAAAAGAAGTTAAAGAGGGATATGAATGCGGCATGAGTTTCGAAAACTATAATGATATTCAAGTTAATGATAATATTGAATGTTATGAGGTTGAAGAAATCGCTAAAACTTTGTAGGAGAGTTATAATGGCACAGAAATTATCACAAAGACAGCAAAGAGTAGGGCAAGAAATACGCAAAGTTATTGCTGAGGCTTTGGAACGCGGTGAAGTGAGAAGTCCGGAAATAGCTGAGGCATTTATTACGATTACTAATGTGATAATGTCTCCGGACTTAAAATACGCAACTGTTTATTTAACCACCTTAAACGGTAAAAATATTGGCGTTGTGCTTGAGCAAATGACAGCTGATAAATGGTTGTTTAAAAAACTTGTAGCTTCGCGTCTTAAATTACGATTTACGCCGGAAATAAATTTTCGTGTTGATGATACATATGATGAAGTTGAACGGATTAATCGCTTGATGCAAGATCCTAAAGTTAAGGCTGATTTGGCTAAATCGCCTGATGATAATAAAATCGATTGAATATAGAAAAAATAGCTTTACATTTAAGAAACATTGTGCTAAATAAATATTCGTCGTTGGGGTTATAGCTCAGCTGGGAGAGCGCTTGAATGGCATTCAAGAGGTCAGGAGTTCGATCCTCCTTAGCTCCACCAATATAAAAGAAGGCGGGATTAATTTCCGTCTTTTTTGTTTTAAGTGAAGATAAGGATCGAACGACTGACCGTAGGTCTGGAGCCGGAGGAACAAAAACAACCTCTAAATGTTGTTTTTGTTTTGACGGGCGAAGTTTCCCGGCGAGTAAGGAAGCGAAAGCGCCCCGTAACGAGACGATGGGAACGAGTGACCGAAGCTTAAATTTTCTGCTAAAATAAATAAAGAAAGTAAATTTAAGCAAGACGATCTTCCTTAGCTCCATTGATATAAAAGAAACGGGATTATTCCCGTTTCTTTTATATAGCAAATCAGATTCAAATCATCTTTATAAAGGTAAGTTTATCAGTTTGAGAATCATAATTGATTTGTGCCACACAACAATTCGGTAGCCCCAGACCGTATGATTCTAATCCGGCTAATAAAGATGACATAACACCGCCATGAGTCGAGATGCCTATTTTTTGATAAGGCGAGGTGCGGGCGATTTCTAATAAAGCAGCGCTCACCCGATTAAACACTTGATGTTTACTCTCGCTGTCATTTCCAGGATATTTGCTATCCCAAGTCGTCGGGGTTGGATAAAGAACATCATGCATCAATTGCGGCCATTTTGTGCCGATCTCATCCATAGTATGTCCTTCAGCTTCGCCAAAACAGCACTCATGAAAAGCATCGTTCAATTCAAGCGGAACACAGAGGTGTTGATTGGCAATCCTTGCGGTATGTTCAGCACGCAAAAAAGGTGAAGAATAGATTTTTTCAACACCACAACACTTGAGCTTCTGGCTAAGTTCTACTGCCTGTTCACATCCGCGAGCATTCAAATCAGGATTAGCACCTGTGCCTTGCCAGATGTTTTTTACATTTAGCTCCGTTTCGCCATGACGAAATACATAAAAAATTTTTTCCATACGCAATAATATATTACTTAGTTAAATTCATTAATATAATTATATATATTCGTGGGCATTTTAAATAAAAAATCCATTGAAGTCAATATTAAAAATCAGTTTAATATGGTTGGCTAGAAACAAATTTATCAGTTTTTATAATGAATTACTCAAACTTTTAGTAAAGTTTACTCAACTTTCTTATGCTTTTCTTCATTATAGTATTTTTCTAGCTTTTTCAATAGACGTGATCTTTTAAGTTGGCTTAAGTGATCTATATAGAGAATTCCATCCAGATGATCTATCTCGTGTTGTAAAATAATAGCCAGTATGTCATCAGCCAAAATTTCCTGTTCATTGCCGTCATAATCTATGTAATGTACGCGAACTCTTTCATATCTTTCAACATCCGCCCGTTGTTCTGGCAAAGATAAACATCCTTCTTTAAATAAAACGGTTTCTTCAGAGTGCCAGATAATTTCTGGATTTATAAGATGCATCGGTTGTCGGGCGGACAAATCATCATCACTCGGGTTTGGATCAACCACAATGATACGTTTGGCAATGCCAACCTGCGGGGCAGCCAGTCCGCATCCCTTATCGACATACATTGTTTCCAACATATTATCCAATAAAATCCGCAATTTGTCATCAAAGACGGAAACTTTTTGGCACTTTTCCCTTAATATCGGTGACGGATATTCATATAATTTTAGAACAGACATTTTTAACCTCTGACGGAATGAGCAATTTGATCTAGCAGGGCGTTAACCATTTTCGGTTCATTTTTGCTAAAGAAAGCATAGGCCAAGTCAACATATTCCTGTATTAATACTTTGGTATCTACATCGGTTGATGATATGAGTTCATATATTGCGGTTAAAAGCAGGGACTGCATTATTCCATTCATATGATCATAGGACCATTGTCCGTGAAGGAATAGGTTAAGTGATTTTTCCAGATCCTCCTTTTGAGTCTGACTTCCTTTTACCAATTTTGCAAAATATTCGGTATCAATCGGTCCGAGTTCCACCAATTTTTCATTATCTTCATTTTCTTTGTTATCAATTGCAAACCGTCCTATGCGCCCTTGAACAAAATCATCAATCACCACTTCAACGGGAGCTTGACCAAACGCAATCATATAGTTTGCCTGTACCGCGGCTAAACGTGCACTTGATTTCATTTTAATTTTTTTAGATATAAATTTCGTCATTATATTCCTTTTTTTATTATTCTGAATGGGTTAATTTTTCAATACTGGCAATAAAATCATTTAAGTCCTGTAAATCGCGAAAATCTTTATATACGGAAGCAAAACGAATGTAGGCGATATTATCAAGATGAGATAACACTTCCATAACGTTTTCTCCGATTTGACCGGTAGTAATTTCTGTTTCACCGCTGCTTTCAAACTTGCGTTGCAGTGAATTGACAATTTTTTCAACTCTTTCCGGGGATATAGGTCTTTTTCTTACGGCAAGACTTATAGATTTAGCTAATTTATCCCGATCAAATGGAGTTTTTTCACCATTTTTTTTCACTACAATTAATTCCCTCAACTGAATACGCTCGAACGTTGTAAAACGTGATCCGCACTCCGGACACTCGCGACGACGTCTTACAGAAGTATTATCATCGGCATTACGAGAATCTTTGACTTGTGTTTCTTCACAACCGCAAAAAGGGCATTTCATTGTTTTTCTCCATGTTTTATCAATTCTTCGGTCAGTTGATAAAGTTTAGATGAATATCTGGCTCCTTTAATCAAGACAGTATCATTATTTTGCAATAAATCGTTTAACAAAAATTCGGCAATAGGGGATTTATCCTCAAAATAATATTGTGTTTTGGAAGAAGGTAATTGCTTTAACATATCTTTCATTTCCGGGCATACACCGACAATAACATCTATACTGCTTTCGGCGAGTAATTTTCCAATTTCAATATGTCTCTCCTTTGAGGTGTTACCAAGTTCGGCCATTTTGCCGAGAATAACAATTTTTCTGCCGTCTGTCGGCATTTTATCCAGTGATTGAATCGCAAATTTCATCGCTTCTGGCTGTCCGGAATAACTGTCATCAATCAGAGTATAACTTCCGTTTTTAAAGAAAAGATGATGTTTTTTACCTCTTCCGTCAAGGGCTCCGAAATCT
>CADBPX010000121.1 GCA_902796625.1 uncultured Pseudomonadota bacterium | reverse complement strand
GCCAACAAAATAAAGGTCGCTCTATGCGGCCTTTTTTTTGTTGATGTGGTGCGGTGAGCCGAACGAGCGACCGGAAGAGGTCGCGGCAAGGAAAAAAATTGTTCCGGTGGAACAATTTTTGACGCAGCAGACGATTTTGTTAATTTGTGAACAAGCGACAGCGAAGAGCACAAATTAACAAAATCGGTGACCGAAGCGAAGTTGTTGAGCAGAAAATCTGCGAAACTTACGTGGCAAGTTCGAGCACGAAAGTTTCCATTTTCACAATTATGACAATTTGATTAAATTTTAGCCTTTCAAGCTTTTTTAATTGGATTTTACTGTAAATTATGATATTGTGAAATTAATGAATGAAATTAGGAGAAAAGCGATGACTACACAACAACAAATGGCTGATGATCAGAATAAAGCCAGACAAATGGCCATGTCTCCCGAAGAACGTTTTATTGATGCTCAAGACATGATGATGCATTACATTTGTCAGTATGAGAGCATAAAATTCGATGCATATAAAGCTCCTGAAGGAAATTATACTATCGGATTTGGTAATATTACCCACCCTGATGGTAGGCAGGTAAGACCTGGAGATAAAATTAATGAAGCACAATGTGTTGAATATTTTACAGCATACCAAATGGAAAAAACTTGGCCGAATATGGAAAAGTATCTGGACGTATCTAAAATGACTGAAGCAGATATGGTTGCCGTTGCATCTTTATGTTGGAATTGTGGAAGTGGTATTTTAGGAAAAAAAGGAAAACCTTCGGAATTGGCTGAAAAATTAAACTATTATTTCAGTCATAGAGATGATCAAGATGCCCGTAATGCTGTACATGATGAATTTTATAAACGTAGATTTTACAAAGATAAGAAAACCCAAAAACGTGTTGAATCTATGGCAATGCTACAAAGACGTGAGCTTGAATGTGCTGTTTTATTCGGGGAAATGACCATAGGAATGGGACCGAATATAATCGGAGCAGAAAATTATTTAGACCTTAGCACAGTGACTTTAGGAGCATTTAATGGCAACCCTGCTCGTCAAATGAGAACAAGTTACGATAGAAATATCGGTTTCCATACTCCGGAAGCAGTTCGAGACTCAACAAACAACATAAATAATGTTCGTGGACTGAATTTCCAACAATCAATGGATTATGAAAAAAACAAGCAAAACAGACCTACCCCCAGAAACAAGCGTCGAGGAGGAAGATAATTTTTCAGACAATTATCGGATCGCAATTAAATCTTTAATTACTTCGCCGGCAATAATAAATCCGACAACCGGAGGAACGTATGGTGTTGACCCCGGGGTGAAACGTTTGCCGTTGCTTTGATTTTCTTCATTCGTTACTTGAGCTTGCGGCTTTAACGGTTTTTCCGGCGAATATACAACCTTCAACTTTTTAACGCCGTGTTTGCGCAATTCTTTGCGCATAACATGAGCCAACGGACAAACCGACGTTTTATATATATCGCTCACCTGAAATAACGTTGCATCAATTTTGTTACCGGCACCCATTGCGGAAATAATCGGCACATTTGCCCTTTGGGCGGCAACTGCCAAACCGATTTTGCCGCTGACGGTATCAATAGCATCAACAATATAATCATATTGCGTAAAATCAAAATCCGCCGTATTTTCCGGCAGAAAAAAAGTTTTATAAGTCTTAACAACACACTGCGGATTAATATCCATAATGCGTCGTGATGCCACGTCAACTTTATATTCACCGACCGTGCTCATCGTGGCAATGATTTGCCGATTGATATTGCTGAGAGCGACTCTATCGCTATCAATAATATCCAATTTTCCGACACCGGAGCGAGCCAAAGCCTCTACCACATAGCCGCCGACACCGCCGATACCAAATACGGCAACATGAGAATGTTGCAATTTTTCAACCGCGGCACTTCCCAAAATCATCTCTGTTCTTGATCTGGCTTCTTTTTCCATTGGTTCTGCAACTTTTATAATGTTTCCAAAGTTTTTATAACATCATCGACATGGCCGGAAACTTTTACCTTACGCCATTCTTTAAGAATTTTTCCTGTTTTATCGAGAATGAAAGTTGACCGCTCAATTCCCATATATTGACGCCCATACATTGATTTTTGCTTCCATACCCCGAATTTTTCCGCTAATAGATGTTCAGGATCTGATAAAAGGATAAAGTTCAAGCCCTGCTTTTTCTGAAAATTTTGATGACTGGAAATGCTATCCGGACTAACACCGATCAACTGAGCTTTAACGGTAATCCGATTAAGATTATCACGAAAATCACACGCTTCTGCCGTGCAACCCGATGTATTATCCTTGGGATAAAAATAAAGAACCGTCTTAGCACCGAAATCGTCAATTTCATATTCTTGCACATTTCCGGCGGCATCAATTCCGCTTAGCTTCATATTTTCCTCCTTTTGCAGCAATATTATTTACAATAATTACCATTAAATCTCAATAAGTCAAATAGCTTTTTCGGAAAAAATTGCAAAATTTACTTTTCTTTTAATAATTTAGGTTATACAATGCCATTGTTATTAATAATCAGGAGATTAATTTATGAAAAAATATATTGCAGAATTTTTCGGAACTTTTGTTCTGGTTTTTGTTGGCTGCGGTACGGTTGTATTTTCGGCCCCAACCGTTGGTCATGTTGGTATTGCCTTAGCTTTCGGCTTGGCGGTTATGGCTATGGTTTATACCATTGGACAGGTTTCCGGTGCTCATATGAATCCGGCGGTTACACTCGGTGTTTTCAGTGCCGGTCGTATGAAACTTGCTGATGCAATAGCTTACATCGTTTATCAATTTGCCGGTGCCATTGTTGCAGCAGCAACCTTGGTATATATGACAAAAGGTTATTTAGCCGGTTATGATGTTACGGTTAACGGTCTGGGTCAAAACGGCTGGGGACCGACTTATGGCGGCGGATATGATATGATCACTGCTATTATTTTTGAATTTATTGCTACTTTTATTTTTGTAAAAGTAATTTTAAAAACAACCGAATGCGATTTGCGTATTGCCGGTGTGGTTATCGGTTTAACTTTAGCCATGATCCATATCTTAGGCTTGCCGATTACCGGTGTTTCCGTTAACCCGGCACGTAGTTTCGGTCCGGCAATGTTTGTTCAAGGTTTAGCTCTGCAACAATTATGGTTGTTCTTAGCGGTTCCTTCAGTTGCCGGAATTTTTGCCGGTTTATGTTCTCGTTGCTGCTGTGGAAAATGCAACTATGAACCGGAAGTTAAAACCGTTAAAGTTGAAAAAGTTATCACCGAAAAATCTGAAGCTCCGGTAGCTAAAAAAAGTGCTCCGGCTCATCGGACACGTCGTGCGCCGACCAGACGGAGATAATTAACTATCCAATAAAAAAATCCTCTGTGAAATACAGAGGATTTTTTTTGCCGTAAAACGCAGTTTACTTTGTTTTTTGCAACATTTTTTCTCTTTGAATAAAGGCTTTTCTGTTCAGCTCCTGCTCTTTAGCCGAAACACGATTAATGACTTCTTCGCGCTTTTTCTCTAAGTTTTCCGTAGAATTACCGGAAGCCTTAGCCTGCTCAATTTTTTTATCAATCTTAGATAATGTTGCTTCTTTTTTCGCATTTATCTTATTTTCAACTGCCGCCTGTTTGGCATTAACTTTATTTTCGGCAGCAACTTTCTTGGCTTGTAATACATCAGCCGGAGTTGCCGTTGCCAATGTCTGAGCTTGCGCAGTGGCGCTAATTAACAAAGACACGGCCAGTCCCAATATAAATTTATTCATAAATTTCTCCTTTATCAAACTTGCTAACATTCAATCCACAAGTAACGAACATTTCTGCTGTCCGCCTGTAATATTGATAGAATCTAAACTAAATTTAGTAAAGAGTTTAGATTTTTTATCACCTTCTTTTTTTAAGCCATCTAGCAAAACGTTCACTTTTTTCCTGAACCCACGTATAAAACATAGGAATAACCAATAAGAAGATGTTCGGAGTTTATGCTTCTTTTTAAAGCATTCGAAGATGCCTTGACCTCACTTTGTTCGGAGGCATGACATTTATTAGTTTTTAACTGTCATCGCTCGCTGAGGCTAAAGGCACAAAAAAATAACAGTCATCCCACCAAACCGTCAGGTTTGGTCAAGGGATCTTCAAATTAATTTAAAGCATTCGAAGATGCCTTGACGTTTTCTGGCGAAAACGAGGCATGACAATAAAAATAAATGCGTAAAATAAGCATGACAATAAAATGAAAAGACGTCTGCGACAATAAAATGGGGAGAAGTAAGGAAAAAGGCTTGACATACACGCGGGGGGAGGTAGACTGCTTGTAATATAATTTTTAGTTGTGCAACGTTTATTTTTATAGGAGACTTTGTTATGAGATTTACCAAATCGGCTTTAGGCTTATTAAATAATCAATATCGCAGTGTTTTGAAGAAATGTTTATTAATTAACCTCGGCTTGTTTGCCTTGGGTGCGGTAAGTGCCAAAGCGGCAACGATTGAGCCGACGCGGGGTGACGAGGCTCCGTTTGAATATACCGAAGGCTCGGCAAATGATTACACGTTTGTAAATTACGTGGCTGATGCCGAAGGCACCTTAACGCCGGAATATTACTTGGTCAATCTTCTGCCGGCAAAGTTCAGTACTTCTAACAGTATTGCGTGGGCGGTGAGTGAAAGTACGGCGGAAAG
>CADBPX010000120.1 GCA_902796625.1 uncultured Pseudomonadota bacterium | reverse complement strand
GCATTCCTCTTCAAAACCGACAATTACTTCATTGGTATCCTTGTTGATGGCTAAGACATATAAAGGTCTTTCTGCCGCTATGCCCATGCCGCGGCGCTGACCGATTGTATAATTCCAATAGCCGTTATGTTGACCGAGGATTTTGCCGTCTTGATTTACAAAATTTCCTATTTGCGGTTCATTTTGTAATATATCATTGATATCGCCGGAATAAAAATCCTGACTATCCGGTTTTTGCGATACGGCTAATTTATATTCTTCCGCTAGCTTTCGCACCTCTTTTTTGGTTAGGCCGCCGAGAGGCATTAACACTTGGCTCAGTTGCTGCTGAGTTAGACGATAAAGAAAATAAGATTGGTCTTTATAAATATCAACCCCACGATGAATTTCATAACGCATTGTCGCATTGTTATGTATAATTTGTGCGTAATGTCCTGTTGCAAATTTGTCAAAATCGATACCCTGAGCACGTGCTTCTTCCGGCAAAGCATTAAATTTGATGTATGAATTGCACATAACGCAAGGGTTGGGGGTTCTGCCGGATTTATATTCGGTCTTAAAGTTTTCTAAAACCATTTTTTTATAACGTTCGGAACAATCCAGAACATAATAAGGAATCCCGATTTGTTGGCATAGCGATTTAGCTGTGTCAATATCTTGCTCCTCATGTGGAGAAAAACAAGAGTCGTTATGAGGATTACCGGAAAACACGGTGCTTTTATCCCAAATTGACATGGTTACACCAATAACCTCATGGCCTTGCTTCTTCAAGACACAGGCCACAACCGATGAGTCAACGCCACCGCTCATTCCGACAAGAATTTTCACTTACAGTATCTCCAATTTAAATCCTCTGCATACATACAGAGGATTTTGCGTTATACATTGCCAGTTTTAGAAAGGAATGTCATCATCTAAGGTTGATGAAGGGATTGTTGCATCGCTGTTATCCCATCCTGATGCATTTGCTGATGCAGAGAATACATCACCATTATCATCAGTCATCATGCCGGAATCTGCAGAATTGCGGTTATCCAACATTACCATTACGCCGGAGAAATTTTGCAGAACAACCTCGGTTGTATAGCGATCCATTCCGTTATTGTCTTTCCAAGTACGGGTTTGCAACTGACCTTCCAAATATACTTTTGAGCCTTTTCTTAAATAACGTTCGGCAGTATCGGCAAGTTGTGGATTAAAAATAACTACGCGATGCCATTCTGTTCTTTCTTTACGTTCTCCGGTTGTCTTATCTTTCCAAGAATCAGACGTTGCAACACGCAAGCTGACAATTTTGGAACCGGATTGCGTTGTACTGACAGTCGGATCTGCCCCCAGATTTCCAACTAAAATAACTTTATTTATGCTTCCTACCATTATATTTTTCCTTTTAATTTCGTTTTTATCCAGATATTGTAATTTCAGGCTGCCTTTTCCATACTTGCGGATAATTCAGCTAAAACTTCTTTTTTAAGAGTAACATTATCAAGCTTGCCGGTGGCAAATATCGGCAAAGATTCATGATACAATATGACGCGCGGCAGATACAATTCAGACATGCCATTCGCTTTCACATATGTATGCAAGAGAGATGATGAAACATTTTTATTGTTTGTTACCAGCACGATTTGTTCCCCTTTGCTTTCATGCGGTATAGCAACAATGCCATAGTTATATTCGGCCCCCATTTCTTTGGTTGCGTCAATAACCATATCTTGAACGGCATTTAATGATACCATTTCTCCGCCGATTTTGGCAAATCTCTTTATCCGGTCTTTAATAGTGAAGAACCCGATTTCATCAATTTCAACCACATCACCGGTATTGTACCATCCATCTTCCGGCGGTACCAAAACTCCTGGATTGCTCGGTAAATAATATCCCAGCATTACATTCGGTCCTTTAACGCAAAGCTCACCGCCTTTTTCGATTCCGTCAACAGGTCGGATCTTGTACTGCATACCCGGTAATAATTTACCGATTGAACCGAACTTGTTAAAGATACCGTTATTGGCGGTCATTACCGGAGAGCATTCAGTTGCTCCGTATGCTTCCATCATGCGAACTCCCGAGTGTTCCATCCATATACTGCGTGTATCGGCCTTAGCCGCTTCACCGCCAGCATACATTAAGCGAATATTATGGAAATCGTAAGGGTGGGCAATTTTAGCATATCCGCGTAAGAACGTGTCGGTACCGATCATTAATGTAGCGCCGAGTTCGTATACCAATTCGGCAACGACTCGATAGTGCAATGGTGACGGATACAAAAACAATTTTGCTCCGGCATATAGAGGGAACAGAGTTCCAACCGTTAAGCCGAAACTGTGAAACATCGGTAAGGCATTAAACAGCAAATCCTTAAAAGTTACGGTTTGAATGGCCATTAACTGATTTACATTGCTGATTAAGTTGGCGTGGCTGAGCAGAACGGCTTTGGGCGCGCCTTCCGATCCTGATGTAAACAAAATAACCGCTTTTCGGTTTCCGCCTTTTTTATGTGGAACATGTTTAAGTTTATAGCTCAAAAACGCGCCTAACTTTGTGGTTAAAGGCATTTTTTTGGCGATATCTTCAAGGTAAACTACCTTACAACCGGCTTTTTGGATTTCATCAACCAAACTTTCCAGTTTTCCTTTTATTATAAACGATTTTGAGGTTATAACCGTCTTAACTTTTGCGGTTTTGCACATTGATACCATATTTTTGGCACCGATAGAAAAGTTAATCATCACCGGGGTCCGTTCATATGCGGATAAACCAAAGAATGTGCATACCGTGGCGATGGCATTCGGCAACAAAACGCCGACGTTTTCATCATGTTTAGTAAATTTTTTGAAACGTCTTCCTAAGGCGAATGCGGCGACGATAATATCTTTATAAGATTTTTGTTTGCGGTTGATATCTTCGATAATGCGCGGACGTTTAGAAAACCAACCGTTGCGGGAATAAACCTTGGCCGTTTTCATTAATTGAGCAAAAAGAGAGATATTGGTGTCATTATAAATATTGAAGCCCATTTCACGCAAGATAACATAAACTTCGTTACTGATGTGGTCACGTTGCCGACGCAATTCATCTTTTAATTTGAAGCTACGCGGTTTTCCGACAGAGATACGCATTTTCGGTAAAGGACGGTGCGGTAATTGTCCTTTGGTTTTTGAAAAATATCCGTATTGCGGCCCGTCGATCCAAATTGGGATAATCGGGGATTTTGACTTATCGGCGACCAATCCCGGAGCTTCATAAATTTTCATTAATCCGCCGTTTTCGGTAATGCGACCTTCGGCAAAAATAACCACTAAGCGTCCTTCGTCAACCTTAGCAATTAGCTTTTTAATATCTCCCGGCTCAATCGGATTAAAATGGATAATATCAGCTTTACTCATTAAAAAGCTGATCCAATGACGTCTGTATAGGTGGCCGTTTAAGGCAAAGACCGGATCTCCCGGCAAGAAAGCAAATAGTAAAATAGGATCCAGATAGGAAACATGATTAGCAACGTACACACCTTTTTTCGGCATTTTTTTCAAGTCGAAATCAAAAACACATTTGGCCTTCATTAGCTTTAATACAAAGCGCAAACAGAATTTTACAAAATTTTTCACCGAAGTAATCCTTTCGTCACATTTATTCATATATGATGTTATTTAATGTAACTCTGCGGCATTGTAAACAGAAACAAGCAAGTAATCAACAGGCGAAAAGTACAGATAAGACAGATAATGAAGATAATCATACTATGTTATCAACATGTCAGAGTCTGAATATTGCCAAAACTAAATGTTTGTATTATATATGCTCGACATGTGGCAAGCTGCTGAAGTTTGTCATAAGGACTAACAATTAAAGGAACTAATATGAATATTAAATCACTAACGATACTTAGCGTTATCAGTGTTGGATTATTTTCCAATACTGCATCTGGAGCCGGATTCCATTTGCGCGAACAATCTGCTGCGGCTCAAGGAAACGCTTACGCCGGATCCAGTTCGGCCGCCGAAAATAATACATTTGCTTATTATAATCCGGCATCTTTAACCAGAATGAAAGGGCTGCAAATATCTGCCGGCGGAACGTATATTGCACCGCGTGCCAGCGCGAAAAATATTCGTTATGCCGACGGCAGACGCGATGCCGATGTGGAAAACGTGGTTCATGCGGCGATTTCTCCGAACATAACCGTTTCTTATCAAGTAAACGATAAGTTGTTTTTAGCTTTGGCCGGTAATTCTCCTTTTGGTATGATTACTAAATATGACAGAGAATGGGCCGGATCGGATCACGGTGTAACTTCTGATGTTAAAACCGCAACATTTACGCCGATGGCCGCCTATAAGCTGAATGATAAATTATCGCTGGGTGCCGGTTTGCAAGTGCAATATGTGTGGGCTCATTTAACTAACTCTAATCGCCGTTACGGAGTTGCCGGTATCAGTTCTGATGGTGATGCCTTGGATTTAGGATATCAGCTGGGAGCTATGTACGAATTTACCGATAATACGAGAGTCGGAATCGGATATCGCAGCGAAGTTAAGCATAAAATTAAAGGTGAGATGAAGGCTGACGATAATATGGTACCGGGAATGCAGGGCGTTTTCTTGAATAATTTAATGAATCAAGATATCAGTGTACGCTTAAATACTCCGGCAATGCTTTCGATGGGCGTATATCATGATGTTAATGAAAAATGGGCGGTTATGGCTGAGTATCAGCGGGTATTTTGGAGCTCTTTGCAAAATCTTACCTTTGTCGGCAAGGAGTTAAATCGTCCGGATGCTCCATATATAACTCGTATCAAAGAAAATTGGCGTGATACAAACTTCTATGCGGTGGGAACTTCTTATAAGTTAGATGAACAGTGGAAAGTTCGCTTCGGTCTGGCTTATGATCAGAGCGCCGTGAGATTCGCCCATAGAACACCGCGTATTCCGGATACGGATCGTATATGGTTTTCTGCCGGTTTGGGTTATGACTATAACGAGCATTTAAGCTTTGATGTTGGTGCAACCTATATTAAAGCGCATTCAGCGCATCTGGAAACAGCCGTAACCGGTAATGAAGGGGTTCATGCAACTGCGGACTATGATAATTCCATCAAAGTTTTTGCTTTTGGAATGACCTATAAGTTTTAGAGAACGTACTTTCAATAAAAAAGCCTGCTTTGAGCAGGCTTTTTTATTCTATTAATATTTCTAATATATACAAGAAAAAACAATACCGCCGATAACGCCGCAAATATACGTTAAGAACAAAATTTTTAAATTTTCTTTTAAGCGGCGATTTACGCGAAACAGAACAATCAGGCCAACACCGGCATTGGTAAGAGTTCCGCTGATTAATATGCTTAAACTGATGTGATTATCTACAAACAACTGCGTTAAAATAACCGAAGCCGAACAATTCGGAATTAGGCCGAACAATCCTCCCAACAACTCTCCGATAATCGGCGTATTGATATTAATGATATAAGATTGAAGGTTAATAAAGGAAAATACAGCATTAAAAAATAAGGTAATCAGGAATATGAATAGTGATATACGCAGAGTATGGTACAATGCTGACCGCCATATATTGGCATTGCAGTGGCAATTTTCATTACGACAAAATTCTTCAATATTTATAGATTGATCGGTTTGTTTTTTTCCTAAGAATGCGATGAGATAACCACAAAGAATTCCGCATATAATTTTGTATATAACTATCTTTATTGTCAGAGAAATAGGTATATTGCTTGAAATCAAAATCGGAAGCATTTCATCCGATGTAGATAAATAAATAGCAATAAGCGTACCAAGACTTATAATTCCGGCGGCATAAAAATTTGAGGCAACAACCGAAAATCCGCATTGCGGAATAGCGCCGCATAAGCTTCCGACCAGCGGACCGCTCAAATTGGCTTTTTGTATCCAACGGGTAATATAAGTTGTGGTCTTATGTTCAATATATTCCAAACACAGATAAGTAGCAAACAGAAACGGTATAAGTTTGCAAGTATCCAGCAGTGCTTCAGTTAATATATTCATAAAAGCTCCAGATATAATTAAAGGAAGTTTGCATTATACAAACTCCCTTTACAAAGTCAACCAAAAGATTATTTCATTTTCAGGGTAAAATCCTGATAAGACGGACATTCAATATCGGTGTAAATCACGCAAGTCAGTCTTTCAGAAAAGATTAAGCGGGCAGTGTCCCGGATATCCGAACAGGTAATTTGCCACATAGCATCAATGCAGTCGTTGTTGTTGTATTCCTTACCCTTACGCATCAGCATCCAAGCTGCTTCTATCGAGCGAGGTAAGCGGTCGTTGGGCAAGGCAAGACGTTCAGTCATGGCTCGGTTACGAGACATTTCCATTCTTCTGTCGGAAGCAAACTCATTTGTCAACCGTCGAACATTACTGCAGACAATATCCATAGCCTCATGAAAGCGCGCCGTATTGATACAATTGATCGAAATTCGTAGCGTTCTGAAGCCAAAATAGCCGGCAATTTTAACAATCGGATTAGCGACAATGCCAGCCTCGGAAAACTTTCGTTCCAGCCGAGAAGACAGCATGCTCATCAAAATGTTTAATTCCGCAAAATTTACGGAATGAGACAGACGCCAGCCAAACATGGCGATATTGGTCTCGCCAGCATTGGGGATAATCTGGTATCCTCCGGTGTAAAGCAGTTTTCTTGGCACTTTCTTACTGCCGGAATGAATTTCTCCTAAATGTTTACGCATTAACTTTAGGGCTTGATCAAACAATGTTTGGGGCCCGGTAAAGCATAAAACCATATTTTTTGCTACCAAATGTTCAGTAATGTATGACCTAACATCTTGAGCAGTCAAACTCTTTATGGCTTGAATATACTTATCCATATCCCAAACAACATTGTCTTGACCGAAAGCTGTATGCTTGTAAGCCAACTTAGTCTGACGTTCCGGCATAAGAGCAAGCTCTTGAGTATGCAGAATAATTTCACTTGCTGCATTTTTTATATGATCGTCAAAAAGACGGGGCACAACGCAG
>CADBPX010000119.1 GCA_902796625.1 uncultured Pseudomonadota bacterium | reverse complement strand
TTAGCAGAACCAGTGCAAGATGTATCCTTGCAAAGGCGGGTATTTGAAAATTACGGAGGAGAGATACATTCTCCAGTTTTTTCAAATCCTTCTGCTAGTATAAAAAGTATATTATCTGATAGTGTAAATGTCAAGAAAAATACACCTAATTTAAAACGAATTCCTGATTTTGGGAGCAACTACGGCAGGCGGTATTCGCCGCAATATTTAACGCCGTATTTGGCGCAATATCTGGCCAATCAGCAATAAACAAAACAAAGGCGGTAGAAATACCGCCTTTGTAGAATTTTTAACACAATCGATTATTAAAACAATTCACCGGCAAATAACTACGGCTTTGGCAGTAGCAATATCACTGACAATATCGAAACGGTCAAAGCTCGCTTATGCAATAATAAATTTGTAATATCAGAGATTAATAAATCGTTTTAAAAACTCTCTTATCTGTCTAAATAATACTTGAAAGTTAAAATAAAAGCAGTAAAATATCCACTGCACAGCAACTGATGAGCTATTATTAAATATTCAGAGGCAAACAGAAAGGAAAATGCGAATGACAAATATTAAAACGCTTGAAGATTTAGATAAACTCCTTGACCGTGTTCACGTTGCCCAAAATAAGTTCGCCACTTTTTCCGAAGAAAAAGTCGATGCTATTTTTAAGGCCGCGGCAACCGCAGCCAATAAAATGCGGATTGATTTGGCAGAAATGGCTGTTGAAGAAACCGGAATGGGGGTTGTCGAGGATAAAATTATTAAAAATCACTTTGCTTCAGAATATATTTATAATAAGCATAAAGGGGTTAAAACTTGCGGAATAATCAGCCGAGATAAAGCCAACGGAACAAAAATTGTGGCGGCTCCTCTCGGCGTTTTAGCCGGAATTGTTCCGACAACCAACCCCACTTCAACGGCAATTTTTAAATCTCTGATTTGCCTTAAGACCAGAAATGCTATTGTATTTTCACCTCATCCGCGAGCAAAAAAATCAACTATTGCCGCGGCAAAAGTTGTTTTAGATGCGGCAGTTAAAGCCGGCGCTCCCAAAGATATTATCGGTTGGATTGAAGATCCGACAATTGAGCTTTCTAATGCTTTAATGACCCATCCGAAAATTCAGGGCATTTTGGCCACCGGCGGACTGAGTATGGTTAAGGCCGCATATTCAAGCGGAAAACCGGCATTAGGTGTCGGAGCCGGAAATACACCGGCCATCATTGATGAAACAGCCGATATTAAGTTAGCCGTGTCATCAATTTTGCTATCAAAAACATTTGATAACGGTATGATTTGCGCTTCCGAACAATCAGTTATTGTGGTCAAAGACGTCTATGAAGATGTTAAAAAAGAATTTGCCTATCGCGGAGCCTATATCTTAAGCCAAAAAGAAGCCGAACAATTAGCTAAAATTATTTTAACCGACAAGGGCGTTAATGCGGCAATTGTTGGTCAGCCGGCACATAAAATAGCCGAGTTGGCGGGGATTAAAGTACCGCAAGATGCCAAAATATTGCTTGCGGAACAAACCGATTATACCAATAATAATCCGTATGCTCATGAGAAGCTTTCTCCGATTTTAACAATGTACAAAGCTGATAATTTTGAAAAAGCTACCGATATAGCCTATGCTTTGGTTAATCTTGGCGGTTTGGGACATACTTCGGTGCTTTATACCGATGAAAGGGTTCAGGATCGGATAGATTTTTATGCCAATAAAATGCCGACAGGGCGTATTTTAATCAACACCCCTTCATCACAAGGAGGTATTGGTGATTTATATAATTTCCGCTTAGAGCCGTCATTAACTTTGGGTTGCGGTTCGTGGGGCGGAAACTCGGTTAGCGAAAACGTTGGGGTAAAACATTTATTAAACTATAAAACAGTGGCAGAAAGGAGAGAAAACATGTTGTGGTTCAGGGTGCCGCCGAAAATTTATTTCAAACGCGGTTCAACAGATTTGGCGTTGCGCGAGTATGAAGGTAAAAAACGCGCCTTTATCGTAACCGACAGATTTTTGTTCGACAGCGGAGCTGTTCGCACAATTACTGATGTTTTAGAAGAAATTGATATTGATTATCAAATTTTCTTCGATGTTAAGCCGGATCCGACACTTTCAAACGCAAAGATGGCCTTAACCATGATTAATACCTATCAGCCGGATTTAATCATTGCCTTAGGTGGCGGCTCACCAATGGATGTCGGCAAAATTTTGTGGCTGATGTATGAACAGCCGGATACTAATTTTGAAGACATTTCAATGCGCTTTATGGATATTAGAAAACGCATTTGTGCCATTCCGGAATTAGGAAAAAAAGCTGATTTGGTTTGTATTCCGACCACTTCCGGTACCGGTTCCGAAGTTACACCGTTTTCAATAATTACTGATGATGAGACACATGTTAAATATGCTATCGCCGATTATGCTCTAACTCCGAAAATGGCAATTATTGATGCTAATTTCGTTGATAATATGCCGAAAGGACTAACAGCCGCCGGCGGTATTGATGCATTAGTACATTCGATTGAAGCCTATGTATCATGTATGGCAACAAACTATACTAATTCGTTGGCATTAGAAGCAATTAAGCAGATTTTCCGCTATCTGCCACGAGCTTATAATAATGGTGCCGCTGACCCGCTGGCTCGCGAAAAAATGCATAATGCAGCAACAATTGCCGGTATGGCCTTTGCTAATGCATTTTTGGGATTATGTCACTCTATGGCACATAAGCTTGGGGCTATGTATAATATTCCTCATGGTATTGCTAATGCTTTGCTTTTATGCCAGGTAATTCGTTATAATGCTAATGATAAACCGGCCAAGCAGGCGATTTTCCCACAATACAAAGTGCCGGAGGCAAAAAAGCGCTATGCCCAAATAGCCCATGTTCTTTATTTAGGCAATGAAAATTCAAGTGAAGACGAAAGAATAGATCTGTTATTACAGGCAATTGTTGAATTAAAGAAAACAATCGGTATTCCGGCCTCCATCCGTGAATACGGTATTGATGAAAAAGTATTTAAGGATAATCTGGATAAACT
>CADBPX010000118.1 GCA_902796625.1 uncultured Pseudomonadota bacterium | reverse complement strand
CGTGCCGTTCAGCTCTTTCCAAATGAACTTTTTTCGGCCGACAGTCGGCATTATCGGAGTTTATTATTGGGCTTTTCGTCAAGGACTGGTCAGTAGTTATCTTTTGGCTTTTTTGGTCGGTTTAGTCATAGATGTTCACAGTTCATCGCCCATTGGTATAAATGTTGTTTGTGTGCTGTTCTTTGCCTTATTGATACGACAGTTTTCCCGATATCTGCTCAATATGTCATTTTATGCCAATTGGTTTTTTTTCGCCCTTTTCGGATTGTTCTTTATTTTGCTCAAATGGATTATGTTAATGATGTATTATGGAAAAATATTGTTGTTATCGGAGGCATTTATAAATTTTTCCGCGACCATTATGTTTTATCCTTTGATTGTTTATCTGAATGCATTAGGGCAAAATAAATTTATTACAATGGAACAAAGTGATGAGCAGAATTGATGAAAAAAGTCGCATTTTCGGACATCGGGTCATTTGGGTTATTGTTTTTAATCTGATTGCTCTTGTTGTTATTGTTTCCAGACTTTATTATTTACAAGTTTATGATTCGGCAAAGTATAGGGTTATGTCTGATGAAAATCGGATATCTACTCGTTTTTTGGTGCCGCCGCGCGGGGTAATTTATGATCGTAACGGAGAAATTATTGCAAAAAATGAACAAAATTTTCAGGCTTTGCTGATTGCCGAACAAGCTCCGAATATTCATGACACTCTCACAAATTTTGGTAATATTATCGATTTAACCGATGATGAACAGCAGCGTATAGAAAAAAACATAAAGCAAAAACAACGTTTTATTCCTATTAAACTGAAAGACGGCTTGCCATGGAACGATGTGTCAAAAATTTTACTCAATGCTCCGGATTTGCCGGGAATTGAAATTGATGAAGGTTTGAGCCGTTATTACCCTTATGCTGACTTGTATGCTCATGTTTTGGGATATGTTGGTCCGGTTGCCGATAAGGATAAAAAAGACAGTCCGTTGTATTTGGTGCCGGGATTTAAAATCGGTAAGTCAGGTTTGGAAAAATCGTTTGATTATAGGCTACAAGGTACCGGAGGCACGGTAAAACTGGAAGTTAATGCCTATGGAAGGGTAATGAAAGAAATTGAACGTAAAGGAGGTAAAGAGGGGGATAGTTTAACAATTACCATTGATTCACGGTTGCAAAAAGCAGCCTATGAAGCATTTGGCGATAATAGTGGAGCGGCCGTGGTTTTAAACGTGAATACCGGTGAAATATTAGCTTTAGTTTCAACACCATCTTTTGATCCGAATTTGTTTACCAATGGTATCAGTTATAAACACTGGAATGCTCTTCTCAATAATGAACGGACTCCTCTGATAAATAAGGCCGTATCCGGCCAATATTCTCCCGGTTCAACCTTTAAGATTGTGGTCGCTTTGGCTGCTTTAGAAGCCGGGGCAATTAATGTAAATACCAAATATAATTGTTTAGGAGCGATGGATGTCGGCACAACTAAGTTCCACTGTTGGAAGCATTCCGGCCATGGTAATTTAAATGTTATTGAAGCATTAAAGCATTCATGTGATATTTTTTTCTATGAAACAGCGCTGAAAGTCGGTATTGATAAAATTCAATCAATGGCTGAACGTTTAGGCTTGGGGCAAGTTCTGCATGTTGGTTTGGATAATGAAAAGGGCGGTTTAATTCCATCACAAAGTTGGAAAAAATCACGTTACGGAACTGCTTGGACGCGAGGGGATTCGGCTAATTCAGGCATCGGGCAAGGTTATGTGTTGGTAACACCTTTGCAATTGGCTACAATGTTGGCGCGAATCGTAAACGGCGGATATGCTATTAAGCCGACCTTTATTAAGCCGACGGATAAACAATTAAACAAAATTAAACGGCTGGATATCTCGCGGCGGCATATAGAAATTGTCAAACAGGGAATGTTTGAGGTTGTGAACGGTTTGGGAGGTACAGCCGGAAAAGCACGGTTTAATATTAATGGCGCGCAAATGGGTGGCAAAACCGGAACAACTCAAGTGCGGCGCATTTCAATGCAAGAGCGGCGACGAGGTATTACCCGAGAGGAAAAATTGCCGTGGCGTTTGCGTAATCATGCACTGTTTATCGGCTTTACTCCGATAGATAATCCGCGGTATGCCGTTGCGGTTATTGTTGAACATGGTTCGTCAGGATCAGGTGTGGCAGCTCCGATTGCCAGTAAGATTTTGCAAAAGGCTTTATTATTGGATATAAAATAGGAGTAAGCAATGTATTATAGAATGGATTTTTTGGGGCGAGGATCCGGATTACGTGATAAGTTTTGGCGGATGAGCTTTACTTATATCGGTTTGATTATTCTATTGGCCCTTATCGGTACAATTACTCTGTATTCGGCGGCAAACGGCAGTTGGAATCCATGGGCATTAAAGCACATCAGTCGCTTTGTGTTGGCTTTTGCATTAATGCTGATAATGGCTGTTGTGGATATGCGTTATTATTATAAATATGCTTACTGGTTTTATTTTATATCGCTGTTGTTGCTGTTTGCAGTTGAAATAGGCGGCCATGTCGGAATGGGTGCGCAAAGATGGATTAATTTGGGATTGTTTAAAATTCAACCGTCTGAGTTGATGAAAATCGGTATGGTACTGTTTTTAGCGCGCTATTTTAATGCAATTACCATGCAGGGAATTCGTTCGGTGCGCGGTATTATTATTCCGGCAGCTATGGTGTTGTTGCCGGTAGTAATGATAGTTTTGGAACCGGACTTGGGAACCGGACTGATGGTCTTGTTTACGTCGGCAATTATGTTTTTTGTTGCCGGTGTGCAATGGTGGAAATTTGTTGCTGTTGGTGGTGCAGGAGGTGCATTATTGCCGATTGTGTGGAATTTTTTACATGAATATCAGCGCAATCGTGTTCTGACTTTCTTAGATCCGGAACGTGACCCATTAGGAGCAGGATATCACATTATTCAATCAAAAATAGCCTTCGGTTCCGGGGGAATTTTCGGTAAGGGATTTTTGCATGGAACTCAGACGCATTTAAATTTTTTGCCGGAAAAACATACGGACTTTATTTTTACGATGTTTTCGGAAGAATTCGGAATGTTAGGAAGTTTATCAATTATTTTTATTAATATGATGATTATTGCTTTGGGATATTTATTCGCGTTTCGTACCAGAAATTACTTTGCTAAGTTAGTTATTTTAGGATTAAATACCAACTATTTCCTTTATGTATTTATCAATATTGCCATGGTAATGGGGGTTCTGCCGGTGGTAGGAATTCCGTTGCCGTTGATATCTTATGGCGGAACGGTAATGTTTTCAATTATGGTAAGTTTTGGTATTATCCTCTGTATGTCGGTAAGCCAGAACAGCAATATTTCTATTGAGGATTAAAAAACGGAGATTGAAATCTCCGTTCTTTAATTTTAACTTTTTTGTTTTTGGCGTATATTGGATACGTAATTCAAAAGATCTTGCTTGGAGATATTCATATCTTGTACCCGTGTGTGTTCGTATTGTTGACTGTCGCGGAAACGGGCAATATCGGCCGGAACATCTGATCTTTCCCAAGCTTTAAAATCAATATTGGAATTGTTTAACTGGGAGAAATCTTTTTGCCGAATGCCGGCTAAAATTTCTTGGCTTCCTTCGTCAAGAAGTTTTATCATGTTTTGATAACGCGGTTTTTCAAGCAATTTTTCTAATTCCGGTTGCCGTCCCTGAGTTTCAATTTTTTGAATAATATCAGCAAGCATTGGCATAAGTTTGTCATTATCTATTTCACCCAGTCGATGCTTATTCAATAAGTACATTAAAACGCGTTCTGGTTCATTTTCGGCTTTGTGGCGCAAAATTACATCACGGTCGCTTATCCGGCTTTGTCGCCATTGTTCTTTTTCTTCAGCCGTTAAGGTGCCGTTACGAGCCTTTTCTTCCAAGGATTGACGGAACAAGCGATTCTGTGCCAATTCGGTAGCTTCAGCAATAGTATATCCAGCGGCCAGTGCGGCGGTAAAGGTAACTGTTCCGCGGATAATTTCATCCGAATAAACCGGATCATTATATTTACCTTCAAGTTGGTATTGTTCAATCTCGGTTTTAGTCATGCTCGGATTTACACTTAATTCACGCAAGGTACTTTCATCACAACGAGAAACAGCATCAAGAATCTCAATCGGGACGCGTCCGAAATAGTAATTACGGACACTTTCCGGAGTTTTCTGCCAAAGCGCAAATTTGGAGCCGTATGAGCTTTCAAAAATGGCATCAATTTCTTTCTTTTTTTCTTCACTCATATCCGCAGAATAGCTTAAGTCAATTTGATAAGCTTTGCAAAATTCTTGAACCAGAGCGTCATCAAGTTTCCCCATAATATCCTCCTTTTATTGCAGTTCTCTTTGTTTGATGTATCTTAATTTCGAAACATCTATGCGGCCTTGCTTGTGTTGCCGATTTATATTTTGCGTTCTGCCACTTAAGCTACGAAGATCTGTTTGAGCTTGAGGCTTAATTCGGGAACGAATTTGATCTAGCTTTTGACTGCAAACTGAAGCAGTACTCATTTCGTTGTCTTTGTCTTCTTTTGATTCTTCCCCATTAGGAACTTCCGGCTCGATGTTTTCATTGGTCGGACGATTTTCAGTCTCAGCTACAGGATTCTCCTCAAGTTCCGTATCTGGTCTTTCTGGGTTATTTTCAACCGGTTGTTCTGAGTTTTCATTTTCTTCGACTCTCTGAGGTTGTAATTGTTGATAGGCACTAGTAACAGTATTCAGCTGTTCTGTTGTCATTTCACCGTTTTCAACGGCTTTATTAAGCAGATTTATGTCAAACTTATTGGTGTCAAAACCGGTAATTTTATTACCATTAATAATGCTGGCCGCAAATAACATGGTCGATAAATGAGTTGACGCGTTGAGTGGAAATTCAATTTCCCGATCTTTGTTTTGCGGCTCTTTTAAGATGGTATCGTAAACCTTAAATCCGGCATCCTTAGAAACGCTAACATCATTTGGGGTGGCATAGTGTACGGTTGCCCCGGCAAATTCGGCTTCGAATTCCTGCGGATTCTGCTCGCTGGGAAGGTTGAGGCGAAAAGCCGGTAAGTTCTGTGCTTGATACCATTGACATTTTTCCTGTACCCATTCCGGAGAATTCGAGTAATCTGCTTCGCGAGTAGGGTTGTTGTCATGGTCTTCAATTTCATTAACGGTCAATGGAGGGGTTAGTTCTTCCGGAGCCTGCGGAGTTTCTTGCTCATCATCTTTCGGAGCATTATCTTCAAGCTCGTCAGTATCTGGGGCCTGCGGATTTTCTTGCTCGTTATCTTCCGGAGCATTATCTTTAAGCTCGTCAGCATCCGGGGTCTGCGGATTTTCTTGCTTATCATCTTCCGGAGCATTATCTTCAAGCTCGTCAGCATCCGGGGTCTGCGGATTTTCTTGCTCGTTATCTTCCGGAGCGTTGTCTTCATGTTCCGAGCTGTTCTCCGGTTGTTGGTTTTTGGCTTTTTCCTGTTCTCTTATTGCTTCAATGGCGCTCAGTATTTCATCCTGCATTTGAGACGAATAATTGGATTTTTTCATCAATTCAATTAAATCATCTTTGGAAATTGATAAAAACATATCCAGATTTTGCGGATCTAGATTTTCCAAATAGGCTACTTTTCGATTTTTATCGCCTTTAGTCAGAGACCTAAGAAAGTATTTAACAATTTGCTCACTATATTCCATATTTACCGCTCCTGAAAATATTTACTAAAAGCATTATATCATGATTTTTTTGTTTTGTCTATAATATTTGTGTCAAAATCAACCAATTTAGTAAAAAAATGCGTATCGGGACCGGTGTAGCGTTGCCAAAGCTCGTTGATCCGGGAAATATCTTTGTCAAAATTGCGAATAAAAGATGAAATGAATCGGGCCGTTTTGGTTTGAGTCGATATGTGTTGGCCGGTGGCAATAATCTTTTTTATTTCTTTAAGTTCCTTTTGCGGATCTACGGTTGGCAATTCAGGTTGTCGCTCTACGGGAATTTTATCAAGAAACTTTGTTTCAAACGTATCCAATATGTCGGCCAGGTAACAAAGAAAGAGATAATCGTTTTGTAAGGCACTTGCTGATTGAAGTAAACTGTATATATCATCACTGTTCGGGGCTAAGCACTGCCGACAAAATTCTTGAAAATCGCGACGGAATTTTTCCGGACTTTCAATCAGTGTGTCTATAAGCAAATAAGTCTCCGGATAATTAGAAAGAAATGACATTTTATCGGTTAATGAGAGTAGTAAAAAGTGCAAATGATGAAAATATTTTTTCGCCAAAATAATGCTTTGTCCTCTGAAACGAGTATTAAGCAAATCAGCAATATTCGGAGTTTTATGATTTTTTATTTTAGTCCAATTCTCAGATAAGCATTGTTTTATTTGATGCCGATTAAGCCTTATAAAAAGATTTATTTTGCCGGTACGGCACAGTGCTTGGTTATACTCAGTCGAAAAATCTTTGAGTAAGGCAATGGTAAAAGAGGTGGAATCTTGCTGAGAAATGTTAGTAAGATGTTCGGACAAATGTTGAAATTGCCTGCTACAATTTTGTAGTTTTTGTTCAAATCCCATAGGTTTAAGGTGGGATACGGTTAACTTTTTTTGGGCAGTGCTGCGATCTAAGCTTTTAAGGCCAAGACTGTGAGCAAGTCGATCAATATCCGGAAAATCTTCCGGCATAACCACATTTTCGCTTAAGTAGTGCTTTAATGTTTGTAATGCCTGCATCAGTTCCGCACTATGCAGGGCATCATGTTTTAAGGCATGTCGGCATTTTTTGCTAAAATCAGAGTTAATCGTCCACGGCGGCAAAAACTTAAACTTCGGATTTGTAATATAAAGAAATCCGTTGGCATCGCTGTACTGTTTAAACATGTTCAGGTATTTGCCGTTGAGTTGAGGGTGCTCAAAGGATTGCTGTAACGATAATGCTAAGAATTTTTTGTCATTCATAGACACCTCTCCATTCTGAAAATAACATTAAAGCGTTAGAATTTAGTTAAAATTTATGCGTGTGTATAATGTGTATTGACATTGAAATTAAGAAAAAAACGTGATAACCTGCGAAAGGTTTATGAATAGTTTAAATGAGGAAAAAATGTCTGATAATGCCCGTTATAACGGAAAAAAAAGTTGGGAAGAGTGGCGTCAGGATTGGCAAAATGAAGATCGCTATAATTTTCGTACCATAGAAGCTAAATGGCAAAAAATATGGGATGATGAAAAAGTCTATAAGGTAGATATTAACCATAGTAAACCGAAATTCTACGCGTTGGTGGAATTTCCGTATCCGTCAGGTGCCGGACTGCATGTCGGACATCCGCGTTCTTATACGGCATTAGATGTTATTTCTCGTAAAAAAAGAATGCAAGGCTATAATGTTTTGTATCCGATGGGCTTTGATGCGTTCGGTTTGCCGGCAGAAAATTATGCAATTAAAACCGGAGTACACCCGGCTGTTTCAACCAAGGCCAATATTGCTAATTTCACTCGCCAGCTTAAATCAATCGGTTTTAGTTTCGATTGGGATCGCTGCTTTGCTACATGTGATCCAGAATATTATAAATGGACACAGTGGATGTTTATCCAGTTTTGGAAGCATGGTTTGGCGTATAAGGATAAGATGGCTATTAACTGGTGCCCGTCTTGTAAAGTTGGTTTGGCTAATGAAGAGGTGGTTAACGGGCATTGTGAGCGCTGCGGCGCAGAGGTGGTTCGTCGCGATAAAGAACAGTGGATGTTGGCAATTACCAAATATGCTGATCGTTTGATTGATGATTTGCGTGAGGTTGATTTTATTGATCGGGTTAAGTCTACACAGATCAATTGGATCGGGCGTTCCGAAGGCGCAGAACTCAGCTTTGAATTGACAGATAATAACGGCAAACCTTTAAATAAAACAATGGTGGTCTATACTACTCGTCCGGATACAACTTTTGGCGTAACATATTGCGTTATGGCTCCGGAACATAAGTTTGTACAAGAGCTGATGGGTAATTTCGATAATGCTGCCGAAGTACAGTCTTATGTTGAAGCAACAGCCAAAAAATCCGAATTGCAACGGACTGCCGATACTTCTAAAACCGGTGTTGAGCTGAAAGGGGTTAAAGCACGAAATCCATATACAGGAAAGCTGATTCCGGTATTTATATCCGATTATGTTTTGACCGGATACGGTACCGGCGCTATTATGGCCGTTCCGGCACATGATCAACGCGATTATGATTTTGCAAAAGTATTTAATTTGCCGATTATTCAAGTTTTGGCCGGCGGCGATATCAGCCAGCAGGCTTGGGAAGAAGACGGAATACATATGAATTCCGGATTTATGGACGGAAAGGATAAAAAAGAGGCAATGGCAGCAGCAATTAGGTATGCAACCGATCATGGGTTTGGTCAGGCAAAAGTTAACTTTAAACTGCGTGATTGGGTGTTCTCACGGCAACGTTATTGGGGAGAGCCGATCCCGATGGTTTATTGCGAACATTGCGGTTGGCAATCGATTCCGGAAGATCAACTTCCTCTGACTTTGCCGGAAGTGCCGGATTATCGTCCGAATGATAACGGCGATTCACCACTGGCTAATGCGACTGATTGGGTTAATACAACTTGTCCTAAATGTGGCGGGCATGCTCGGCGTGAAACTGATGTTATGCCAAATTGGGCCGGTTCTTCGTGGTATTTTTTAAGATATTGTGATCCGCATAATGACAAAGAGTTTGCCTCAAAAGAGGCTTTGGATTATTGGATGAATGTTGATTGGTATAATGGAGGAATGGAACATACAACTCTGCACTTGCTGTATTCACGTTTTTGGCATAAGTTTTTGTATGATTGCGGTTATGTTCCAATGCCTGAGCCGTACCAGAAGCGGACATCACATGGAATGATATTGGCGGCTGACGGCGAAAAAATGAGTAAGTCACGTGGTAATGTGGTCAATCCGGATGATATTGTTGAAAATTACGGAGCTGACACTTTCCGCCTGTACGAAATGTTCATCGGTCCGTTTGACCAAGTGGCAATGTGGTCGGAAGAAAGCTTAAATGGTGTTTATCGTTTTGTGAGCAAGGTATATGGTCTGTTTAAAAAAGTTTATAGTGATAAAGACGTTACGATGAATGTTGCAGATATACGTGCGATGCATAAATGTATTTTGGAAGTAACGGAACGGATTGACCAAATGAAGTTTAATACGGCAGTTTCTTCGTTGATGGTATATGTTAATTACATGGCGGATATGGAAAAAATTCCGGCGCAGATGTATGCGACTTTGCTTAAGTTATTATCTCCGTTTACACCGCATTTGGCAGAAGAAATGTGGGCACGGATGGGGTATGATACTCTGGTTGTTACAGAAAGTTGGCCGCATGGAGATGCTAAATTGGCCGAAGATGATATGGTGACGCTCGCTGTACAGATGAACGGCAAAATGCGCGGAACCATAAATGTGGCGAAAACAGCCTGCAAAGAAGAATGTCAAGAGGCGGCATTAAAATTGGAAAATGTGGCACGTCAGTTAGAAGGTGTTACAGTTAAGAAAATCATTGTTGTTCCAGGTAGGATTGTTAACATTGTGGTATAGTAAATTAAAAATTTTATCGGTTGCTGTGTTGCTGGGCGGAATTTCGTCTTGCGGCTTTGAACCTTTGTATGTTGAAAAGGTTGGCGGTGATGATCTGTGGTATTATAACAATGAGTATGATGCCGATATTGTGCATGAAATGGCGCAAGTTAAAGTCGAAGGCGCAACTGATCGTATCGGTCAGCTGATCCGGAATGAATTAATGGACAATTTTAATCCGTATGGTGAACCGAAGTGTGCTAAATATTTCTTAAAACTGCAACCGGTCGGTAAGCGTACGGTGGAGCAGGCTTTGCGTGATGATATTACGGCAACACGGGAAAAGGTTAAATATACGATAAAATATTCATTGTGGAGTAAAAAAGACGGCCATTTGGTCAGTGGTAACAGTTGGGTTTATTTGAGTTATGACTTGTTGGATAATCCGTACTCAACAACAATGGATAAGAAAAAAGTTGAAAAAGACGGCGCAAAAATTATTGCCAATGATATTTCTTTGCGTATAGGCTCTTATTTCCATTCCGTTAAAACCAAGCGTGGCAATCCGAATGAATTTTAAGCCGGCACAATTTGAAGGTATGATAGCCCGGCTTAGTCCGGCGGTTAAGTGTGTGGTTTTGTTCGGTAATAACGAAGGAGCAATTGCAACTTTACAGCAAAAATGTGCCGAAGCGGTTTGCGGGGATATGAATGATGCTTTTCGCTGCTGTGTTTTGGAAATGGAAAAAATCAGCAAGGACGGCCGAGAAATTTATGCCGAGTTTTATGCTCAGTCTTTGATGGGAGGCCGGCGGGCAATCGTAGTTAAAAATGCCGATAATAATTTAGCTGCATTATTAAAAAATATGCTTCCGGAAACGCAATCAGAAAATTTGCTTATTTTATCGTCATTAACTTTAAATACCCGTTCTTCGCTGGTAACTTGGGCTAAAGAACGTGAAGATACAATTATTGTCGGCTGTTATGAGGATCGAGATGAGGATATAGCTTCATCCGTATCCAAAATGTTGCAAGAACGCGGTATCAGCAGTGATGTTTCAACTTTGCAACTGTTGTGTTCACGTTTATCTCCGGATCGCAAGCTGAATGCCAGTGAGTTGGATAAATTGGCCATGTATATGGGAGAACGTAAAACATTAAGTGCTGATGACGTACGGGCGGCGGTTAGTGATGTGGCCGGAGCTAATATTGAAGATATGTGTTACTATACAGCCGGCGGTGATGTGGCTAGGGCCAGCCGGATTTATAGTCGTTTGCTGAAGGAAGGGGCGGAACCGGCAAGTCTTATTCGTCAGATCAGCTATCATTTTATGAAATTGTTGGATTGCGCGGCGCAAATGGAAAAAGGCGAATCGGCAGAAGGTTCGCTGAAAACTTTGCGTCCTCAGTTAATGTTTTATCGTAAGCCGTTATTTTTGCGTCAACTTAAAATATGGAATAAAGAGCGGATTATTATGGCTTTGGGAATGTTATACGATTGTGAGCGAGATTGCAAAACCACCAACTTTCCGGCAGAACAATGCGGCGGTTACACTATTTTACGCTTAGCAGGAGCGGCGCAAAAATTGCAGCAGAATCGTTGAATTAATAAACTACTTTATTAAGATATAAACCGCAAGCCGGAGCACTGATGCCGGCTTTTTGACGATCGCAAGCCTCCAGAATGATTTTAACATCCTCGGGTTTGCGCTTGCCACAACCGACTTCCATTAAAGTACCGACCATATTACGGACTTGATGATAGATAAAAGAACGAGCTTCGACGGTAAAAATGATTTCATCATCGGCACGGGTGATATCGAATTTATCGAGAGTTTTAACCGGTGATAAAGCCTGACATCCGGCTCCGCGAAAAGAGCTGAAATCATGATGACCGATAAGATGTCGGGCACCGGCTTGCATGGCGATGATATTAAGAGGATAAGTAACGTACCAAACTCGGTTAGTGCGCAACGGACTGTTGCCGCGGCGGTTTAAAATGCGATAAATATAACCGCGTCCTCGGGCAGAAAATCGGGCATGAAAGTCAGTTGAGACAATTTCGGTTTTATAAACGCAGACCGGTGCTTGAAGTTCACGCAGTAAGGCATTAAGGCTTTCTTGCATTTTATATTCGTTTAAGTCGGTTTCTAAATCAAAATGCGCCACCTGAGCCAAGGCATGGACACCGGCATAGGTACGTCCGGCGGCAAATACTTCAGTTTGCTGATGGGAAAATCCGGCAATAGCTTTTTCTAAAAATTCCTGAGCACTGGGGCCGTCTTTTTGCTTTTGCCAACCGACCAGATTGGTCCCATCGTATTCCATGGTGATTTTGTAGCGCATATGTTATCCTTAAGTTATCTTATTGGCGATTTTAGCCGTTGGTTTTTAAAATATGCTTAAAATTTAACAAAAAATTCATATACATTTAAATAAAGTTATGCTAGTATAATAGCGTGTACACAGGTATCCAGTCTGGAGAAGGAGTAGAATATGTCAAAATCAGTGCAATTTTTAGCCGCAATATGTATGTTGGCTGTGGGTGTTTGCTTTGCCGGTTCGCAAGCGAATGCCAGTGTTTGTTTTTTGCCAGATGGCGGTTGTAATTTAGGTGGCGGTGATGGTATGGGTGGCGATGCACTCGGCGGCGGCGTCACTTGTAGCGGATCTACGACCAAACCGACTCCTAAAGAGTGCTATGATTGTGATTCATGTGTAAACGATGCTGGTCAAACCTTGTATAAGAATTGTCATATTAAAGATGGTTATGAAGTT
>CADBPX010000117.1 GCA_902796625.1 uncultured Pseudomonadota bacterium | reverse complement strand
TCTTGCCTAGCCTTAGGAATTGGCGCATTCTTTTTCGTAATCGGGCTGATATTTGTATGGCGTTCTTTTTATGCTATGCGAATTGAGGCGAAAAAAGTTGATTAAATGATTGACTAATTAATTATACTTTGATAGAACGGCGGCGATATAAAATTCGTCGTCGTTTTTTTATGGAGATAATAATGTTAAACAACTTTTTAGGACAATTCAACAGTTCTGAATTTTTCGGAGCATTTGTAGTTTTATTTGCAATTATTGATATTATCGGGGTTCTACCGATTGTCATAAACTTACAACATAACGGCCGTCATATCAGTGCTTCACGAGCCACAATCATTTCATTGGCATTATTTATTGCCTTCTTATATATGGGAAATGCTTTTCTCAGCCTGTTTAGCCTCGACATTTCTTCATTTGCGGTTGCCGGTTCAATTATTGTATTTATCATTGCCATGGAAATGGTGTTAGATGTTGAAATATTCCATCAAAATGGTACTATTTCCAATGATGCTACTTTCACACCGGTCGTATTTCCATTAATTGTCGGAGCCGGTTCATTTACAACTCTATTATCAATACGTTCGCAATATTCTGATTTTAATATTATCCTTGCTTTAATAGCAAACGCCATTATTATCTATATTGCTTTAAAATCAGCAAAAAAACTGGAAAAAGTATTATCTCCAGGAATTATTTGTATTTTCCAAAAAGCATTTGGCATTATTCTTCTTTCAATCTCAGTTAAATTATTTACCTCAAATTTAACTGTTTTAATAGAAAGCATTGTCCATCATAGTTAATTATTCGCTATGAAGCAAAGAAAAGGCGTTTTTCCAACCACGATTGTGAGAGGCGCCTTTTACTTTTACGATAAGTGATGGATTATTAATAAAGTTTTCCGTTATTTGTGGAACAATATTATCGTCATTTTCTCCCACATAATGTTTTTGTTTAAAAGCCAAATACTGCTCACGATAATTACGTAAATCATCTGATTTATCCAAAGGTGCAAGCCGGTGATAATCCGTCCACCCTTTAACATCCAAATTACCGGCAATCGTAACCAACTTAGCAACATGAATATCTGAATACTTAACTGCGACCAAACCGGCTATCTGCGCACCGCCGGAAAAACCGATCAGCGTTACCGGATATCCTTTAATTATATGCTTGATAGCCTCATATTGCGATTGCACTGCTTCCGGCGAAAATCGTGCTGTCGACCAATAATCAGGCACACATTTAGCATCAATTACATACTGACAAGGCCGCGCCATGTAAACTACATTAGCATTTTCATCAGAAAAAGCCAATTCTCGCATCAATGTTCCATGCGGTGTCGGATTACGGCTAACTCTGCCAGAGGCATTAAAGGCGTAACCGTCACCTTCTATATATATTTTCAGCGGTTGACTATAATCAGTAATTTTTTCCCATGTAGCAATCTTAAAATATGATGTTTGTATTTCATTATACTTGTAGTTATCCGGTACGGTTACTGAACTACAACCGCAACAAAATATAGCTAACACATAAATGCCATTCTTCATCTAATACATCATCATATTATATTTTAAGTTTGTCGGAACTTCATCCGGACCGCGGCGATAATCTCCTTGATAAGACAAAGTATAACTATAAACGATAAAGCCATACGGATTAAGAATCCGATCCTCAGGCTTACGAAAACGCAGATGATTATCGTATCCAACTCGCATCACCGCACGCCACACGTCAACTTTAGGTTTACTGTTTAATTGAGTAATATCATAGGTCTTAAATTGCACCATCCACATTGAACGCGACACTCTTTTTGTCCAGTCAATTTCAACATAACGCTGCAACCCGATAGCCTTAAATTGTTCGTTGGCGGTTTTCATATCTTTTTCCTGAAAGTCATGAAACACATCATCAGTTGAATACCAATCCAAGATAGAATTTTTACGCCATCGGTCTTGAAGTTCGGCATAGTCTTCGGTAACTGTATAGCGTAGCAAGATATAATCACGAATATATTGCTCGGCAATCAGATTTTCTGCCGGATAATTTATATCGTCCTTTTCAACCAATTCCAATTGAAAAGTATCATTATTAATTCGAAAAAGTCGCGGTTCAACATGCCGTTCGGAAATCAATAAATAGATAACACTTCCCAGCATCATATTAAAACAAATGCTTAAGCAGGTTATAATAACCAAAAAACGTGAAGTCCACAAATAGCGCCGTTCAGGAAAAGCATCAACGTGAATGCGCTCTGGAAAGTACCCCAACACATCTGGAGATTCTTTTTCCTTATATTTAAATAGTGTACCGAGTATTGAAACCATATCTTCACCTAAAATTTATTATTTATTACACTATAAAAGAAAAAGTGTAATAAAATGTTAATTTTTAATCATTATTATAATTTGTGAGAATTTATAAAATAAAGGATACAAACATGAAAAAATTGCTTTGTTTGATGGCTGGTCTTATTGCTGTAATATCTTGTACTCAAAGATCATATCAGCAACAAACCACCCAACCTATATATCAACAAACAGCAACCGTTAGCTCACCTGATCCTGCTTATTATACTGATTGGGATAAAGCTATTCGCTATGATGTTGATATGCAGAATATGTATGGCAAATCGCCGACAAAAATCGAAAAACCTATAGACATGTATATGAGCATGGCATTGGCGTTGAAATATAACTACACCGGCCGTATGATGCGTTATCAGGAAAGTATACTGAGAGCCGGTAAGTCTGGATACTCTCAGCTTCCGGAAATTGCAACTAACGCCGGCTATGTTAATACCAACTACAACGAAACCAGTCCGGACTTAAAAGTTGCCTGGAACGTATTAGATGTTTCTATGTTATATTACATGAATAATGACCAAACTTTCAAACACAGTGTTTCCGTAGAACAAAGCCGCAAGGTTATCCAAAATATTTTACAAGAAGCACGTGTTTTGTATTGGAAAGCATTAACTGCACAACGCTTGTTACCGGTTATTGATGACACCATTGAACACATAACGCTTGATGTTGATGAAATGAACGCACAAGCTAAAGAATTGGCGCAAAACGGACAAACTCCGACAACCGAGCAGTTGGAGAAAAAACGCAAATATATGGAAGCCGTACAAAAACTTTCTGATTTAAAACGTGATATGGAAACAGCCCATGAACGCTTAGCTTCTTTGATGGGTTTACATCCGGCGACTGAATATAAATTGGTTGGCAAAGAATATGGTAATTTTGCCTTACCGGATATACGATCCAATCTTTCACGTTTAGAATGGCTGGCTTTAACCAACCGTCCGGAGCTGAAAGTACATGATTTGCTGACATCTTCTGATGATTTACAAATGATTATAGATAACTTCCGTGATGACACTGACAGCAATTACACCAGCAATCCGAGTGCCTATAATCAAAAATGGTGTTCGGCAGCAAAACAAGCATCTATGGCTGTATACGAAAATGCCAGATCAGGAGTTGATGAAAAAACTTTAACCGAATTACGTCGTCAACGCATGACTTCACTGGTATTGAACCAAGTTTACGTAGCATGGGCTCGCTATATGTCGGCACAGGAAGATTACCAAATTGCCATGGAAATTGCCGGAACTTCGGAAAATATAGCCGAAGATATTACGGCATCAAATGGCAGCAAGGCTGAAAGGAGCCAGCTTGAAGCAATGCGTGCCATTACTGATGAAACTAAAGCGGCATTGTCTTACGTTGACTTGCAAGATGCGTTGGGAACATTATATGCCACCATTGGTTTAGATGCCGTTCCATACTATATGTTGGAAGAATCTCCATCGAAAATAGCTCTAGCCTTGCATGATACTTTAGAGCAGTGGCGCAAAGGTGAATTTATTCCGGAAAACCGTCCGTATTTGATGGATATTCCAAGTCATCGCCCGCCAGTAAACTTGTCATCGGAAAAATTGTTACCTGATGTTACCTATGAAACCGGTCAGCATATTAGCATAATTATTCCGAATTCTGCTTTTGAAAAAATGGGTTGGAAACCGGGAACATTTACATCAAAAGCCGGAATGATCGATGACACTACTTTGCCGAAATGGCTGAAATATAATCCGGACAGCCGCGTATTTACCGGTATGGCAATGCCGGGAGACGGCGGCGTTTATCCAATAAAAATATACGCCATGGACGACAAGAGCAATATTGCTTACTTAACCTTTAAACTGACCATTGTGGAAACTTATGTTCCGTCAATGAACATTCGCGGTCTGAATCGTGATCGTCAGGCAACAGTAATGAAGCGTTGCAATGGCGCTCAGTGTACTGATGATGTATTAGATGAGGTTAAGGTTTATGCCCCGACTCGGGTCAAAAATTAATCTCAAAAAAAACACGGCAAAGGCTTCGGTTATTCCGAAGCCTTTTTTTTATCAATTGATGATTTTGCTTGAAATTTTGCCCAATTATTTTTATATAACATCTAACAGAAAGGATATATTTTGCCGCAAAGTTTATGGTCTATATATATGCAATTTTTCAAAATGGGAGTTTTTACCTTTGGCGGTGGCTATGCCATGTTGCCGATTTTGCAGAATGAAGTCGTTGAAAAAAAACATTGGATAACCCAAGAAGAATTACTGAATTTTTATTCCATCGGCCAATGTACCCCCGGTATGATTGCGGTTAATGCTTCATCATTTATCGGCTACAAGCTACGTAAATTACCCGGCTTGATCAGTGCTACACTTGGGGTTATTTCCCCCTCGATTATCATTATTTTACTTATTGCCATGCTTTTACGGCAATATATGGACAACCAATATGTTTTGTGGGCATTTGCCGGAATTCGCATCAGTGTTATTGCCCTGATAATAAATACCGTATTTGATTTAGCTCAAAAAAGTTTAAGAAATTATCGGAGCATTATAATTTTCAGCCTGGCCGCAATTTTATTGTGGTTTTGCCGATTATCGGCGATAACGATTGTTTTACTGGCCGTAATAATATCATTTATTCCCGATTTTCCACGGAGAAAGAGATGATATATATTTTGCTGTTTTGGGAATTTTTTAAAATTGGCTTATTTGCGGTAGGCGGCGGTTTAGTAACGATTCCTTTTTTATTTGACTTAGCTCAGCAATATCCGTG
>CADBPX010000116.1 GCA_902796625.1 uncultured Pseudomonadota bacterium | reverse complement strand
TAGTTATTTACAAACGAACCGGTAATGGTGCCGATAACGCCTTTATTACCAATGGCACCGCCATAGGCATAAATTTTGGCATCGTTATTATCATAAACTTGCGTAAAGGCTTCACCGCTAATATGGTTACCGATAAAGTTGCCGGTAATGCTGTTAATAGTGCTGGCATCACTGCTTTCAACCGAACCGCCGGATTCCCGGGTAACATATCCCGGATTGCCGACCGCACCACCAAAAATATGTAAGTGCGAAATGGTATTTTCCTTGGCTTTGCCATCGGTGGCAACGTTTGAGGCCGTTCCATTAACATGGTTGCCGATAAAATCAGCATTCAAATCGCCCATCTCGCGGGTTATATCGTTTAGTGTTCCGGTATAAACAATATTACTCAAAGCAGTACCATAAACGGCAAGGAATATCTGTCGGCCGCCGGCGCCAGGTTTTAAGTCGATATTTACTTCATGATTTTGGTAAGAGTAATCTTGATATAAATAAGGTGCTCTCATATTACGCATTGCTCTTTGGGTACCGGAGATACCTTCCTGAATTTGAGGATTGGAATCTGTGTATGTCGAATCGGTAGCACTGGAGCGATTAGTTGATTTGCTTGCATCGGCAACAATTTCATAATCGCCTTCGTCATATAAGTATTGTAAGTAAGTTGTTGCCGTCGAGCCATTGTGCGGCATATCAACGGCAACCGTATCATCATCGGCTGAAGTAGTTATTCCCCATAATAAGTGATCATTTTCTAAAATATCAGTATTGAAATTAATTTTGTAGTAAACATCTTCACCATCTTCAACCGTTTTAAAAGAATAATCATCTTCCGATCCAGCAGTGTATTCTATTACGCTATTCTCACCTAAAGTCGGGGTTATTTCCGCTTTGGCAGTAGCTCCTATGGCAAACAAACCAAGGTTAATTAAAAAACATTTTTTCAGAACACTGCGATATTGAGCATTTAAAAGCCCTAGTGCCGATTTTGTGTACTTCATGTAACAATCCTTTCTAAGTTGTATTTACTATGGCTATTTTATATGAAAAGCTTTTATTGATTATATTTTGGTGCGGTTTATACTAAAATATATAATCACAAGCTATTTCAGACAAGCCTATAACCGTAAATTAATGCAAAAATACTTAACATTTATTTAACTCGTTGTTTTTTTTATGATGACGCACTAGCTATAAGTATTTGTTTTGCCCATTTACATGGCTAATAATGAAAATGATATTTGCTTTGTGGCTAAATGATGATATCAAATGGATAAAATTGCTAAATTGACTTTACTTTTACCTAAACTGCGATTATTTTAAATGCGTAATCAAATATAATGAAAGGAAAAAATATGCCTCATATGGATCATGAAGAACATCGTAAACATCATAATCCGGAAGCTGAATGTGCTTGTGATAAGGATTGTAAGTGCGGTTGTCAGGAAGGTAAGCCTTGCACTTGCGGTGAAGGGTGTCACTGCGGTTGCGGTTGTTGCGGCGGTCATTGTCGTTGCAAAAAAATTTTTGCTAAAATTTTGTTGGCAATAATCTTGTTTTTAGCCGGTTTCGGATTGGCTTGCGTTTGTCACTGTTGCGGTTGCCGCTCACATATGATGAAGGCTCCGCATCATATGATGATGCCGGGAGAAGGTGCCGGTTCGGTGGTTATTATTAATACCGATGGACACGTCGGTTTTGACCAATTCAGAGGAAAACATCATCACGGTAAACATCACGGCCGCCATCATATGAAGGCCGATAATGCTCCGGAAGCGCTAAATAATAATACCGAAGAAAATAATGTTGAAGAATAAGCGATATTAAGTAAAAAAAGAAAAACCTGTCGTTAGTGGCAGGTTTTTTTTATAATTTAAGCAATATTCCGATGATGCCGGAAAAAATAATATACCATATCGGACTGCGGCGGAAAATACGCATTGTCAAAATTAAGAATGCCAACAGGCCTAAAGATATTTCAGAGGTGAGGGAGATTTTGGCAATATCAAGTCCGGCGAATAAAATTAAGGCTATAACTGCCGGGCGCATATCGGCAAGAATGCGGGTAATATATTTGTTTTCAGCCCATTGGGTGAGAATTTTAGCTATAAAATAAATAACTATCATTGCCGGTAAAACTTCTGATAGAGTAGCAATAATACCACCATAAATTCCGGCTGCTTTATATCCGGCGTAGGTCGCCATGTTTATTCCCATCGGGCCGGGGGTCGATTGAGATACGGCAATCATGTCAGTCAGCTCTTGTGTGGTGAACCATGGATATTGTTGAGCTAAGTCAAATAAAAAGGGAATCGTTACTAAGCCGCCACCGACAGCGAATAGACCAATTTTAAAAAATTCCCAAAACAGCAAAATGTATATCATTTCTTTCTCCATGGAAAATTGGGAATAAATGATATTATCACGGTCAGTAAAACAATCGTTATCGCCGATAATCGGCAAAACCACAATAAAATTGCGGCCAGG
>CADBPX010000115.1 GCA_902796625.1 uncultured Pseudomonadota bacterium | reverse complement strand
TAATGACATTGGTAACTATAAAAAATATGCCGAAAAAATGCAGGAGTTGGCAAATGGTCCGTGGAAAGGTAAGCAGGTTTATTTTACGGCTGTTAATCCGGAGGGGCCGGGGTATAAGGGATATCAGAAGTATAATAAAAGGATAGATGCTTTTAACCTCTATATGCAAAAAAATCTTCCGGATAATGTGCACTATATTGATACCAATACTTATTTTAAACAAAATAATTGCCAATTTAGCAGGGACGGACTGCATTATACGAACAGTACTAATAAAAAAATTGATGGATTTATTACGGCGGAAGTTAATAAAAATTACACGGCAATGGTAATGATGAAAGATGCTGAAAATGCTCAAGAATTTGCTGATTATCAGGAAGGTAAAAGTTTACAACTGGATAAACCTAAAGAAGAAGATAAAACCGTTGGCGACAATAATTTGGCTATGGTAACAATAAGACAAGGTCGGAATGGTAGGTAATATGGCTGAGCAATATCAAAAACACTGTGGAGAAATTCATAATCATCACCACAGACTTTGTCATCACCATGGTGAAGTTAGTGAAAAGTCTGTGCGGTTGCTGTTGCTGTCATTTGTTATTAATATGGTGCTTTCCATCGTGGAAATCATCGGCGGAATTGTGGCCGGTAGTGTTGCTTTAATCGGTGATGCTTTACACAATACTTCTGATGCGTTGTCAATATTGATTGCGGTTATAGCTTTTAAAATCGGGCGGAAAAAAGCTTGCGGAAAGTACACCTATGGATTTAAACGGGCAGAAGTTATCGGCGGGTTTGTGAACTTGATTCTTCTTTTTATTTCCGGCAGTTATCTGTTAATAGAAGGTATTGAGCGTCTGATTAAACCGGAAGTTATCGAAGGTCAAATCATTATTTGGATTTCGGTTCTTGCGCTGATTATTGATGCGGCAACGGCGAAAATTTCACATCACGATGCGCATCATAACAGCAATATGAAAATGGTGTTCGTGCATAATCTGGCCGATGCTTTCGGGTCTATCGGCGTAATTGTTTCCGGACTGTGTGTCGTGGGGTTCGGAGTTTATCGTGTTGACGGCATTGTTGCCTTGATAATCGCGGCGTATATGATTTTTCAGGCAATTATTTCGTTTCCGAAAATGGTGGATATTTTGATGAATGCTGCGCCGGATAGTGTGGATATTGAGCGCATCAAAAGGGAAATTCTTAAAGTTAACGGAGTAAACGGAGTGTACCACGTTCATGTATGGTGCATTAGTGAAAATGAAATTTCACTGGAGTGTCATGTTGAGGCTTGCGACTTGGAATTGGCTTCCAAAATCAGTGCAATGTTGCGTGAAAAGTTCGGAATTAATCACAGTAATCTTCAAATCGAAAAAAATAACTGCGGTATAAAGTGTGATTTATAAAGACTTTGCCGCCCGAATGTCGTTATATAACGGAGTTAAACGAATTGTTTGCGCTGTTTCTTCAATCGGGTTCCAGATAAGACGATAGCCGTTCTTTTCCTTAGTTAAAGAAGTTGCCACCCAACCATCAGCAGAGAGCTTCTGCATTTTATTAAACAGAATCGGTACTTGATGATGAATATCTTTACCTAAAAGCATTGGGAATGTTTTTTGCGTATTCAATCGGGGTTCAATTTTACCGTCAAGTCGTTTCTGCAAATAAATAACTTCAGCATTATCAATAGGATCTAAACCAACTTTAGTTACTTGCATGCCATATTGCAGGGCATTAATCCAACTGGCCGGATTATCGGCGGCAATTTGCGTTATGGCAATTTTGCGACCGTTTAAAACAGCCGTATCTTCACGAATTTGCAGCATTCTTTTCATTAAGCCGCGGCCGCGGTATTCCGGATCAACTAAAACAGCTTTATAAATTGCTATTTCCGAATTTTTCCGGTCGCTTAAAAATTCCGGTAATTCTCTTTCTTCATTATCTTGCGGAAGAGATAAAATTGATTGTGAAACCAGTTTGTCGCCATCATACAGACCGAAAACATATGTCGAGCTGCTGCTTAAGGCATTTAAAAAGTCACTGGCAGTACGGTGCAAAATAAAATGTTGTTCATCAGTTCTTAAATCAGAAATGATTTTATCTTGTAAATCAATTAAATTTTTTAAGTCGGTTATATCTAATTTTTTCAGAGTCAATTCGTGGTTATTCATGCTATTCTCCATTATTATATCGCGGTTGTGATTTGTTTTTAAGTAAAAAGCACAAATCATCGTCGCAACAGGTTGCGATTTCTTCGGATATCAGATATAGGCATGTTATTTAAATTAACCATATTTCCTCTTTAAATTTTTTCTGATTTTAGCGATAATTTATTAATTGTCAAATAAAATTTATACGCTATAATTTCAGCGAGGAGAGGAAATATGTCGGAAGTTGTCGAAATATGTCGGAAATTAGTGCAGTTTGCAAGTTATAGCGGCAAGGTCGATGGCGTTTTAAATTTTGTCGCCGAACTTTTACAACAAAGCGGATTTACAACGGAAATTTGTAGATTTACGGGAAAAAACGGGCAAAGTGTTGCCAATTTATACGCAAGCTACGGCTGCGGTGAACCGCATTTATTGTTTGTCGGCCATATTGATGTGGTGGCAAGCGGTGATGAAAAATTATGGAAATATCCTCCGTTTGCCGCAGAAATTCATGATGGAACAGTATATGGGCGCGGTGTTGCCGATATGAAAGGCGGTGTGGCGTGTTTTATTCAGGCTTGTTGCGACTTTATTGCCAGTCAAAATTTTAATGGGAAAATTTCCATAATGTTGTCCGGAGATGAAGAAGAACCAATCGTTGAAGGAACAAAACAACTGCTCAATGAAATGCATAAACGCGGTGAAAAATTTGATTTTGCCATTGTCGGTGAGCCGTCTAATCCGCAAAATATGGGAGACGAGATTAAAATCGGAAGACGCGGGGATTTGGTTTTACACATAACTTCTTACGGTCAGCAAGGACATACGGCATATGCCGATAAAAACAGTAATCCGATATATAATCTGATTAATTTATTGCATGTGTTGCAAAATGAGGTACTCGATAACGGAAATGAGTATTTTGCTCCGTCAGTGGTGCAGGTTACGACGATTGATGTCGGTAATGCGGCAACAAACGTCGTGCCGGAAAAAGCACAGGCAGTTGTTGATATAAGATTCAGCTCGGAACAAACTTTTCAAAGCATTGAAGAATGGGCGCGGCAAAAAGCGCAAAAGGTCGGCGGTAAGTTTGAATTTAATGCGGAATATGTCGGAGAAGCATTTTTGTGTCCGATAAATGAAAATGTACGTAAATTGCAAAATATTGCCGCAAAATATGCCGGAAATATGCCAAAGTTTTCAACCGGCGGCGGAACTTCCGATGCTCGATTTGTAAAAAATTTTTGTCCGGTGGTGGAGTATGGATTGACTAATGGCTCTATTCATAAAGTAAATGAATGTGAAAAGGTTAGCAATATTGAAATGCTGTGCGATGTATACAAAGAATTTTTACAACAATTCTTCGCCTAAAAATTTTTTTGCCGAATAAAAATTTTTTGTCATATTGGTTGATAAATTAGGAAAATTAGGTTATAATGTTCTTACTTTTCAATGGTTGCCGAAAGAGAATAAACGTGGATAATATGAAAATTAAAGATCAAATCAAGAAAATGTTGCATCGCCTCGGACAAATTGAGGTTTTGCCGGCGTCAGTTATCAATAGCGTAAAAATTGTTGAAAATCATGATCCGATGGTGGATTTAAAAGATGAAGCCGATTTCTTCTTTAATGATGAGTTGCAAAAAGTACAGCACGTTTATTTGCGACAATCAGTGCGAGATAAATTAAAAAGTGTGAACCTGCCGCAGGGTTATTACTTTAAAATTATGTCGGCATATCGCTCACTTGACGAACAAAAAGAACGTTGGAACATTAAATGTAAGGAATTGCGGGAAAAATATCCGGATATTTCTGAAGAAGAGCTTACAATTAAAGTGAAGGCATTGTGTGCAGATCCGCGTAAAGGCTTCGGCGGCCATCAAACCGGCGGCGCAGTTGATATTACATTGTGCGATGAAAACGGTAATGATTATGATATGGGAACGGTATATCGCGATGCTTCGCCGAAAATTCGTACCAACAGCACGGATATTAATGCTAAGCAAGCACAAAATCGTAAAATTTTAATTGAAGCACTGGATAAGTTGGATTTTGCCAATTATCCTTTTGAATGGTGGCATCATTCGTACGGAGATCGTTTGTGGGCAGCGTATCGGCATCATAGTCACTGCATCTACGGAATGCCTGAGGAAGATGAATTCGCCAATATTCGCCAAGCGGAAAAAAATGATATCGAAATCAGCTTTTCTGTGCCACAAGAAGCACAAAAAAATACCAATGCCTATCAAGGCGAACTGGTGCTTAATGAACTTAAAGGACAAGATACTCGGCGGTTGGCGGAAATTGCCTGTGATATGGCATGGAATGATACCTTGAAATTGTTGCTGAAAACCGATGCGGAGAAAATTTCGTATGAACAGTTTTTGCAGGCAAAAGCACCGGATTTGTTGCCGCGTTGGCAGGAGATTATGCAGCATCGGCCGCAAATTATTCATGAAGCGGAAAAAGTGCTCGGTAAGCCGTTCACAACTATGGATAATGAAGATAAAAGTAAATTGTATAGGAAAATAGATAAGCAGATTATTCCGCTGCAAGATTGGCACATTAATTTTTCACAACTGGCACCGGATATGCAAAAAAGTTATGAAAATCCGCTTGAGGCGTTTTATAAGCCGGCGCAAGATTATATCGGTGGCGCTGCAAAGCGTCGCATGGGCAATAATGACGGAATTCGCAAAGGGTTTTGGCTGGCTATACGTGATAAAGAAAGTAATAAACTTTTGGGAGTAATGGCTATTTCTACCCGAATACTGCAAGGTAATCTTATCGGTCATTCGGCACGTTTTATCTCTCCGGATTATCAGCGGCAGAAAATCGCCGGTACCGCCGGATTTGTAGCACTTGACTTTATGTATAAATATCTGGCAGATTTTGAACGACCGGAGTTATATGGAGGTGAAGAAAAGCCGCTCTTTGCTACCACTTGTCACCCGTTTAATTCGGCGTCACGCGGTTTGCAGGGGCATAACGGTGCTAAGTTTGCAATGTATGATGATAAAAATCATAAGTTCAAATATACAACCGAGCGAGAACAGCATGAACAAAAAATTGCTCAGGCTCAGCCAATCGTTTGGAGGGCAGTGTATAAAGAAAGGGAAATAAGCTCACAAACCGGAAATCAGCATGAAATTGCAGTGCAGGAGAAAAAAATGCAAAATGAGAAGATAGTTTTTCTCACGAGAAAAATATTGACAAAAAACGAAAAATAAGCTAACTTTGTAAGTGAAAAAAATTATGATTATGGAAACAAAAAAAATAATTTATTGTCAGGCGGTTAAAAATAAACACCCTGAGGTTTCTGCTACAAAGTGCTATGAGGCTTTGGCAAACGGCGCACAAGCGCAGCAGACTGAAATCCACGGTTTTGTTGTTGATGATAAGTATTTTGTCGATAGCAAAACAATGCAGGTTTATGATATGGATGAGTTCATTTTGGTCGAGAATATTGAGGACAGTTTGTCAGATTGAACTATGCCATTACGTTTTTAACACCTTTAGCGAATCGGCGCTGAGGGTGTTATTTTTTGGGAAAAATTTTCGATATTAACCAAGCCAGGAAAATAAATTCTCCGCACATTAACAGCGGAATGGTATTACCATAGCGGCCAAATAAGGTGTCGTGCGCTAAGTCCAATTTAACCGGAACATCCTTAAATCCGTGGGTGGCTAAAGGGATTTTGGCCGTAACTTGACCGTATGGAGTAATTACGGCGCTAATTCCGCTGTTAGCACTGCGGACTATGGTTATACCTTCTTCAATCGCCCGCATTTGCGCGGCAACCAAATGTTGATACGGGCCTGAACTTATTCCATACCAACCGTCGTTTGTTACCAGTATTATCCATTTCGGTTTATTATCTTTGCGGATAATATCATCCGAAAAGATAATTTCGTAGCAAATTAGCGGTGCAAATTCCGGATAGCCGTCGATAGTGATGGTTTTATATTTTTCTCCTCTTCCGAATTCGGCAACATTATTGGCTATCGGACGTACCCATTGCGGCAGATATTGGCGTAGGGGTATATATTCGCCGAAAGGAACCAAATGGTTTTTATCATAAATATCCCAAATGTGGCCTTTACGCGTTATAACCGCCAGTGAATTATAGGGAATATAGCGGTTGCGTTCATTAAGTTCATAACGCAGTAATCCGGTAATCAGATAACCATGCAGCGGTACGGCAGAGCGAATCTGGCGTAAGTGTTTTTCATCGTAGGTTAAATCAAAAGGAGAGGCCGTTTCGCCCCAAATAACAAAGTCGAGATGTTGATTGTCTTTTTCCTGACTGAGATCAATGTATTGGCGGAAATTTTCTTCTGCAGCCGCTTTGTCCCACTTTAATGTTTGCGGAATATTCGGTTGAACTAATCTTACCATTATTGATTGGCCGTCAGAAAGGTTATCGGCATGAGCCAAAACGTATGCACCATGCTCCCAGAGCATTCCGAATAAAAATATTGAGACTATAATCGACCATGCACGTTGACGCGTAGGGCGTAACAGCCATATCACCGGTATTGCGGCAATAATGATTATTATCATTGATAAACCATAAGTTCCCCACCAAGCAAGCGTTTGCAATAAGGCCGGACGAAAGGCTAAGACAGAGCTAAGCGGATTCCACGGAAAACCGGTAAAAAGAAAACTTCTGAGCCATTCTGTGCTTAAAAACCAAGCTGCTGCAAAGTAGAAAATTTTAGCAAAGACATTTTTGCCGGCTCGAGTTACCAGAAATGGCGGTATGGTAAACAAACCAAAAAAAGCACCGTTTAAAAACAAAACCAACGGGTACAAATATCCGGTTTCCTTAATGTCTATCAGTAAGGCATTGCCTATCCAATATAATCCGCCGGCAAAAAAGCCGAAACCGAACCAATAGCCGATGCCGGCTAAATTCCATAAACTTTTAGCTTGAATGCAAAGGTAAATGGCGCCGGAAAAGGCAATTAAAACCGTCCAAAATTGAAAATAAGGCGGTAAAGCAAAGCACAGCAGAATACCTAAAAACAAAGATATCAGCTTGCGGCGGCGACCGAATTTATTGATTATTATCTGCAAGATTCTTTTGATTCGTTGTATCATCTTTTTTCACAATCATAACTCGTTTTATGCGGCGCGAATCAACATCTAAGATCCGAAAACGGACACCTTTAGGGCTTTCGATTACTTCTCCGCGATGCGGTAACCGTTCAGCTATGGTGATAACCAAGCCGCCTACCGTATCAATTTCGTCATCATCTTCATCTAAATATTGCCGCAAATTCCAACCGCATTTTTCTTCAATTTCATCAAGTTCGGCATTGGCATCAGCAATCAATACATTTTGGCTTTGTTTGGTGATTTCCGGTTCTTTTTCAATGTCATATTCATCTTCAATGTCACCGACGATTTCTTCCAGCAAGTCCTCAATGGTTATCAAGCCGTCAACTCCGCCGTATTCATCAACTACTAACGCTATATGAATTTTGTTTTTCTGCATATAGCTTAATAAATCTAAAACATGCATCGAAGGTGAAACAAACTTAACTTTGTGACTGACCAGCATTTCAGCTTTGGCTTTTTTATTACCCTTAATTAAGTATTTGGCAACATCGGTAATGTGCGCCGTGCCGACAATATCGTCAAGGGATTCATCATATATCGGGATGCGCGAATGACCTTTTTCTATCATGAGCTTACATAGATCTTCAACGGTTCCGTCCTTTTGAAAACCGATAATCTCGGCACGCGGGGTCATAACCTGATTACAGCGTTTATCTTTGAGGTAAAGCACATTATTGAGCAGTAACTTTTCTTGTTGACTAAAATTGTTTGGCTCTTCAGTGTTGCTTTCAGCTTCTTCCAAAAGATCTTCAATTGTTTCACGAACGGTTTCTTTTTTGCCAAAATAGTGGCATATGCAATTCCAAAAACCGCTACTGTTTGTTTCTGTCATTTATTCTTTCTCCTGATAGGGATTAGCGATGTTAAGTTGGCGCAAGATGGCAATTTCCAGGCTTTCCATTTCTTCAGCTTGGCTGTCGGTTTGATGATCGTAGCCTGATAAATGCAAAAAACCGTGACATAATAAATGGCAAAAATGGTCGTGCAGAGAAATGTTTTCAATTTCCGATTCTTTGTGCATGGTTTCATAGGCAATTATTATATCCCCCAGCTCAAGGGTGTCGTACATTTCATCAAGAGATAAAAAATCAGCAGAATCAATATTGGCAAAAGAAAGAACATTGGTTGGTTTATCTTTGCCGCGAAAATCGCGATTCAACTTTTGTACGGTGTCATCATTACTTAAAGCAACGTTAATCTGTAACGGCTTAGAGGGAAGAGAAAAGCGAAATTTATTATGCTTACTCATGTATCCAAATGTTACCTCTTTGACTTGGGATACAATATCCGAGATATTTGGTAAATCTTTAATCCACCGTGTGTCTTCAATATTTAAATCAACGATTATTTCAGTCATTTTCTTGCTGTTTTTTACTTCTTTCTTCGTAGGCTTGAACAATTTTTGCAACCAAACCGTGACGGACAACGTCTTCAGATGAGAATGTTACCGATGAAATGTTATGAACGTTACGCAAGGTATCTAGAGCATCGCGTAAGCCGGAAACAACGCCGCGTGGCAGGTCAACTTGGCTCAAATCGCCGTTAACTACCATGCGCGAATTTTCGCCCAAGCGAGTTAAAAACATTTTCATTTGCATCGGTGTGGTATTTTGCGCTTCATCTAAGATAATGAACGAATTGGAAAGTGTGCGGCCGCGCATAAAGGCTAACGGCGCAATTTCAATTTCTCCCAGAGCCAGTTTTTTATCCACTTGCTCGGCCGGCAACATCTCGTACAAAGCATCGTATAGCGGGCGTAAGTAAGGATCAACTTTTTCCTTCAAATCGCCCGGAAGAAAGCCAAGATTTTCACCGGCCTCGACAGCCGGACGTGATAAGATGATTTTATCAATTGTACCTTCCAACATCATGGAAACGGCCAAGGCAACAGCTAAATAGGTTTTACCGGTTCCGGCCGGGCCTAAGCCGAATACCAACTCATTTTTCATCATTTCCTGAATGTATTTAGCTTGGTGGGCTGAACGTGGATAAATATAGCGCTTTTTGGTCTTTAAGACAATATCGCTCATTTCGTTAACTTCGGCGGCACTGTGGCTGTCGCCGCTCATACGTACGGCGGCTTTAACTTCCTGTTCACCGATTTCAATGCCTTTGCTGGCCTTGTTATATAAAGTTTCTATGGCTGATCTTGCACTTTCAACATCGCTGTTGGCTCCTTTTACGGTTATCTGGTTGCCAAAACTTAAAATTTCTACATTAAGCATTTTTTCAATCAGCCGTAAATTCGAATCGGCTTCGCCGACAAGTTGCTGAACTAATTGGTTATTAAATAATTCGAAAGCAATTTCTGCCATTTTAAAGCTCCTTTCCGCTTAAAGAATTTGTCGTTGCTTCAGTAACAACAACATCAATAATTTTGTTCATATTATCACGTTTGGTTGTGATATGCAAGTTTTGCATATATGGTGTGCGACCGATTAATTGTCCTTTGTGGCGGCCCGTTTGTTCAAAAAGTACCGGCATCGTTCGGCCAATGCACGATTTATTGAACTTTGTTTGATAATCAAAAAGCAATGTTTGCAAAACATCTAAGCGTTCTTTTTTGATCTTTTCTTCAACCTGATTTTCCATCGTTGCGGCCGGTGTGCCCGGTCGACGACTGTATTTAAATGAAAAAGCCTGAATATATTTAACGCGATTGACAATATCTAAAGTTGCTTGAAAATCTGCGTCGGTTTCGCCGGGGAATCCGACAATAAAGTCTGATGACATGCGTACAGTCGGATTAGCGGCGTAGAGTTTTTCAACAATACGAAGATAATCTGCCGAGTTGTGGCGGCGGTTCATGGCTTTTAGAATTTTGTCAGAGCCGGATTGAATCGGTAAATGCAGGTAAGGCATCAAAATATCTATATTGTGGTGACAGGATATCAGATCATCGTTCATATCTGCCGGATAAGAAGTTGTGTAGCGTAACCTTTTTATGCCGTCTAATTCGGCAATTTTATTGATTAAATATGCCAGATTACGTTCTTTGCCATTGCTGTCTTCACCATGGTAGGAGTTAACATTTTGGCCCAGTAAATTTATTTCCAGTGTGCCGGTAGCTAAAAGACGTTTAGCCTCAGTAATAACGTCATTTATCGGGCGCGAATATTCAACACCGCGCGTATAAGGAACAACGCAATAAGTACAAAAGTTGTTGCAACCCTCTTGAATGGCTAAATATGAGCAGGCACCTTGTGCTTTGTTTTCCGGTAAGAAATCAAATTTGCTGACAGCCGGAAAATCCGTATAAATAAAGTTTTGTCGGTCAGATTTTTGTTCAATATCATCAATGATTTGGCCGATTTTATGGTACATCAGCGGGCCAACGGCAAAATTTACAAAAGGAGCTCTTTTGATAATTTGTTCATCTTCGGCTTGAACAACGCAACCGACAACACCGATTATGGTTTTTAATCCGTGTTCTTCACGCTCTAACTGAATTAAATGGGCGCGGCCTAAGTCTGAAAAAAGTTTTTCGGCGGCTTTTTCGCGAATATGGCAGGTGTTAAAAATTACCAGGTCTGCTTGGTTTTGATGGACAGTCGGCGTATAACCTTTTTGTTGTAACATATCGGCAATTCTTGACGAATCGTAGACATTCATCTGGCAGCCGAAAGTTTTGATGTAAAATTGTTTTGCCACTTATTGTTCCTTTGCTTGTTTTTATATCGTTATTATCTACGGCAATTGTTAAAATTTTTCAAAGATTTTGTACCTTCAATAACAAACAAAACCCTTTCTAGCATAAGAAAAGGTTTTGTTCAATGTTATTTTCAACGAATTAGAAGTGTTCATCAGAACGTTTGATTAATTCTTCAATATTCTCCGGCGGCCATCCCGGGGTTTCCATACCTAAATGAATACCCATTTTAGCCAACACCTCTTTAATTTCGTTCAATGATTTACGACCAAAGTTCGGAGTGCGCAACATTTCAGCTTCGGTCTTTTGAACCAAATCGCCAATATAGATAATGTTGTCATTCTTGAGGCAATTTGCCGAACGAACCGAGAGCTCAAGCTCATCAACTTTGCGTAACAAGTTTCGGTTGAACGGAAGTTCTTCATGAACATTCTCTTCCTCACTTTCCGGTTCATCAAAATTAATGAACGGTTTTAATTGATCTTGTAAAATGCGTGCCGAAAGTGCAACCGCATCTTCCGGAGATACAACACCGTTGGTTTCTACAACCATCGTCAATTTATCATAGTCGGTAATTTGGCCAACACGAGTATTTTCAACTTTGTACGAAACTTTTTTGACCGGTGAATAAATCGCATCAACAGCAATTAATCCGATAGGCGAATCGGCCAATGAACTGTTAACAGCCGGAACATAACCTTTACCTGTGGTTACGGTTAATTCCATATTAATTTTGGCGCCGGCATCTAATGTGCAGATGATATGATCCGGATTCATAATTTCAACATCATGTCCGGTTTCAATCATCGCCGCTGTAACCGTGCACGGACCTTCAGCTTTTAAGGTCAAGGTCTTGGTCATTTCCGTATGGACGGCAACAGCCAATTCCTTAATATTTAAAACAATGTCAGTAACATCTTCTCTTACCCCTGGGATAACAGAAAATTCATGGAGGACACCGTCAATTTTAATTGCTGAAACAGCACCACCCTGTAAAGAAGATAATAATACTCTTCTTAAAGCATTACCAAGAGTAAGGCCAAAGCCTCTCTCTAATGGTTCAACCACAATTTTTGCCTTGTTTTTGCCTTCTTCTTGAGACACATCAAGTTTTGTTGGTTTTATAAGTTCTTGCCAATTCTTTTGAATCACGGGTTTTGTCCTTTTCTTTAGAAGTTATATATGC
>CADBPX010000114.1 GCA_902796625.1 uncultured Pseudomonadota bacterium | reverse complement strand
GAAGTTTATACTTCCGCTTTTTTCGTGTTTTCAATACCTTAGTTCAAAAAAAATCCGCTGAAAAGATAAATAATTGGACTTTTTTACAATGCCCCAATCCATATCACGGTACCTATCAACGCAGGTATAATCAGCATAGATGCTCGATCTGAAGTTTTACCGGTATGCTCTGATGAGCCGAAGACACCAAACAGCCAACAAAGCACCGTCGAAATCATCAACCAATACCGCAAAACGTTGCACCATGGCATTACACATACCATCACCCATAATGCAATAAAGGTCACGACGTACGAGATTATAGCGATTCTGAAGCTGTAATTAATCCTACTGCATACAAGAAACAAAATCGGTATAAAATAATGCGATACAATAACAATAATTGCTAAAATTTCCATAGTTATATATTTGAAGTATTTGACATAATTATAATTTTATCTGCGCAAAGTATAATATACCCAATTCATAATGCAAGCATTATTTACTTCAATTCACTGCAACTTAAACTCAAATAACGTAAAAACAACAATAGCCACAAAGTTAATAATATATTAAAAATTTGCTTGAATTTATTATAGAGTATGTTATAGAGAGCATAGTATTTAAAATGTCTGGAGATACGCAGTGCCCAAAATTGCCGTACATATGCATTTGTTTTATACACAACAGCTTAATGATCTGCTGTCGCGCTTGCAAAATATGGACGGTACTCCATACGATTTATATGTAACAATTTGCGAAGATAATGATGAAACAATCAAAAAGATTCGCCAAATTAAACCCCAGGCCAAAATTTGGCAGGTTCCCAATCTGGGATACGATGTCGGTCCGTTCATTGATTTTTTACACCACATTAATTTGGATAATTACGACTACATTCTTAAAATTCACACCAAACGCACTCATAGTAGCAACTATTGCTATTTTAATAAACGCCGCTTTGATGTACGCACATGGCGCGAAATGTTACTTGATGCAATTATCTCAAAACCGGCAATCTCCGAGGCACTTAACCTCTTAGCCAAAGATAGTAAAATCGGCATGCTGGGCAGTAGTTTTGTTCTGACAAATGAAAAGAAAGCTCTGCATAATTTAGAAAAAGACATTGAAGCAGAAATGCGTAAAATCGGACTCGAGACACCTGATGACAAACATTTCATCGCCGGCACCATGTTTTGGGTTCGTTCCAAATTATTGAAACCATTTTTAGCTTATAATATTCATAACTTTGAACCATCCAGTGCTAATACGCACGATGAAACATTAGCACATGTCCTTGAGCGAATGTTCGGAATAGCAATCACAGCTCAAGGATATAAAATTAAAGGAATTTGTTATAAAAAGTTTTTATTCAACCGTTTTATGGTAAATTTCCAACGTTTTATTTTTCAAAAAAAAGTTACTCACCGTGGAAAAACCTTAATTAAAATATGTAAAATTCCGGTTTATTGCAGAAAGGAGAATATCTGATGAAAGGAATATTGCTTGCCGGCGGCAGTGGCAGCCGCCTCTATCCTCTTACCAAGACCACATCGAAACAACTGCTTCCGGTTTATGATAAACCGATGATTTATTATCCATTATCAACCCTTATGCTGTTTGGAATTAAAGATATTCTGATTATTTCCACGCCTCAGGATACACCAAATATTGAAAAATTATTCGGTAACGGCAAAATGTTAGGATTAAACATTCATTATGCCATTCAAAATGAACCGAAAGGCATTGCGCAGGCCTTTACCATCGGTGCTGATTTTATTGGCAACGATGATGTCTGCCTGATTTTAGGTGACAATATTTTTTACATGGGACAACAGTTCCATACTTTTAAGGAAGAAGTAGCTAAAAATACCGGCCATTGTGCGACAATATTTGCTCACCATGTTTCCGATCCGGAACGCTTCGGGGTTGTGGAATTTGATAAGGACAATCATGTTATTTCCATTGAAGAAAAACCGAAACAGCCAAAATCTAACTATGCTTCGGTTGGACTATATTTCTATCCGTCTGATGTTGTTGAAAAAGCTCGCAATTTACG
>CADBPX010000113.1 GCA_902796625.1 uncultured Pseudomonadota bacterium | reverse complement strand
TTGTTTTTGGCAGGGGCAGAAGGATTCGAACCCTCGACACTCGGTTTTGGAGACCGATGCTCTACCAACTGAGCTATACCCCTATCAAACAGAAATGCTTATAAAACATTTCCTTTCATAAATCAAGCAATTTTTTCCACGGATTGCATATTTTATCTTTACATAAACGGAATTGGCCAGATGGTGCCGCCGTCTTTTACCAGCTTTCCCGAAGTTCGTGGCAAAACATAGTTGGAATCTTCGCCGAGATTGCGTTCATAAATATCGCCATAATTGCCAAGAACCTCAACGGCTTTTCGTACCCACTGCGGATCAAGCTCCAACATATTCCACAATTCGGGATTATCCCCTAATAAATTGCGAATTTCCGGATTGTCATTAGTAGCAAAATATTCCAAGTTTTGTTTTTTAATATTATATTGTTCCGCCAAAAACATGGCATTTAAAATCCATTTGGCCAACAGTTGCATTTCGTGATTATCCTTTTGCACAAAGGCATATACCGGTCGCGATGCAATGCTTTGCGGCAAAATTGCGGCCTTACGGTTCGGCATATTTTGCAAAAGTCCGCTCAGCTCTAAACCGCTTCCGGTCAGAATTTGACAACGTTTGAGCAAAAATGCTTCTTGGGCTTTTTGCATAGTTTCAAAAGATAAGTAAGTTATTCCCAGTTCTTGTTGCGTATTATAATCATCAAAATTTTTATAATCATCGGAATTTTTAACTAAACACGCCTTTTTGTCTTTATAGTTAAGTAAATTTTCCACCTTTTCATCAGCTACCAATATTTTTTGATAGTCATAGTAAATCGGTCCGACACTCAGGGCTTGATGTGAAATTTCCATCTGTGCGGCGCGTGGCGAACCGCTGAGCATTATATCTATTTTTCCCTGATTAAGAGCGTCGGCAACATGATTTGCTGCCACATTAACCATAACGATTTTTCGGCTATCCCCCAGAATCGCTTGGGCAAATACACGGCACAAATCAGCATCTATACCACTCCAGCGCTTTTCCTTGATTTGGGCAAAAGATTTTACTCGCAAATTGCTTCCGCAATAAACCCGATCTTTCTGCCGGATTTGTTCAACAGCAGAAGCTGGTAATTGCGGTTTATACTGATATCCTGGCGCCACATCTTCATAAATTATCTGCGGCTGAGCGTTATAGACGTCTTGTGTGTAATATTCAACAGTTTGAGCCTTGACAGCCGAACTGATTGATAATAAACTTATTAAAGATAAAAGATATATTTTCATAAGATTAACTTTGCCTGGTAAATTAAGATATATCGCTATTGTAAGAGGAATTTACATGAAAATAAAATATTTTTTGCAACTTATTACATTATTTTTCATACTGTTTGTCGGAGCCAATTTTTCCGCGCAGGCAAATATTGGCGAAAATAGGGCGCGTACATGGGCTCAGGGCAAGGGTGAAGAAATTTTGCAGATTTTAACATCACAGGATACCGAAGCTAAATACAACAAACTTGATCAGATTTTAACTCAAGATGCCGATTTGGATTATATTGCTAAATTCATAATGGGAAAATATTGGCGTCTGATGACGGTAGAGCAGCAAGAAAATTATCGGCAATTGTTTGATCGCTATATTCATGCTGTTTATAAGAGCTATCCGCTTGATTTGCAGCAGGGGGACGTAACCTTTCAAATTGATAAAATTATCTCTAATGCCAGTGATACCGAAGTGTTATGTACAATTTTTATTAAAAACCTTGAAAAGGTTGTCGATGAAAAGTCTGCAGGCGGGATAAAAGTAATTTTTCGTTTAGTCGAAAATGGCGGCAAAATTCAGCTTCGCGATTTGAAAATCGGTGAAAGCAGCCTGTTGTTGTCGTTTCGCAACCGGTTTTATAAAATGATCCATGAAGATTCCGATGATGAAATCGAGTGGTTTTTAGAAGATTTTGCCACTATGATCGATGATTTGGAAGAGAAAAACGAAAAAATGTATTCTGAACCGTAATTTTATGGTTGAATTTAAGCGGCCATACTTGTATGATGTGCCGCAGTGAAATGTTAAATGGAATAATGAAATGTCAGAAATTAAAGTAAGATTTGCACCAAGTCCAACCGGATTTATGCATATCGGTAATACGCGAACAGCCTTGTTTAACTGGCTGCTGGCCAAAAAGTTGGGCGGAAAGTTTATGCTTCGTATCGACGATACCGATCGAGTCCGTTCAAAAAAAGAATATGAAGATGCCATGCGCGAAAGTTTGCAATGGTTAGGATTTGAGTGGTGTGAAGAAGCTCGACAATCGGCGCGTTTTGATCGTTATGATGCTTTGCGTGATAAGCTAATTGCTAAAGGGCGCATTTATGCTTGCTATGATACGCCGGAAGAGTTGGAAATTAAACGCAAACGGGCGATGGCTAAAGGATTGGCACCGATCTATGATCGTCAGGCCTTGCGTTACAGCGTACAAGATGTTGAACGCTTTAAGGCTGAAGGACGCAAACCGCACTATCGTTTTAAATTAGAACCGGGAATTATCCAATGGGAAGATATTGTGCGCGGACATTGCCAATATGATGCCGAAAAGCTCAGTGACCCGATTATTATTCGTGAAGACGGCAGTTATCTTTACCATTTTCCTTCCTGCATCGATGATGCCGATTTCGGTATTACTCACATTGTGCGCGGCGAGGATCACGTTACAAATACGGCGGCACAGATTCAAATGTTTGAAGCTATATGCGGCAAAGTGCCGACTTTTGCTCACCTGCCGCTGTTAACCGGAGTTGAAGGAAAACTGTCGAAACGGTTGGGTAGTTTAGGAGTACGCGAATTGCGGGCAGAAGGTATTGAGGCTTTGGCAATTTGTTCATTCTTGGCCAAACTCGGGACTTCGGAAGCAATTATGCCGTATTATTCCTTAGATGATTTGGCCGAGTCTTTAGACTTTGCTAAATTAGGGCGTTCGCAACCGAAATTCGATGAAGAAGAACTAAAGCACTTTAACACGCATTTTGTGCGCTCAATGCCGTACAAACTTGTTCAGGGCAGAGTGACGGTGAGCCGCGATTTTTGGGAACAGGTGCGGCCGAATTTAGATGTGGTCGATGATATTAAAATTTGGGCTGACATCTGTAATAATGAGGTTACTCCGGTAATTGAAGATAAAGCTCTGACTGATTTGGCGGCGGCAGTTTTGCCACCGGAACCGTGGGATGAAAATACCTTTACGGCTTGGCTCAATGAGGTGAAACAGCAAAGCGGTAAAAAAGGTAAAGAACTGTTTCATCCTTTGCGCAAGGCTTTAACGGCTTTGGATAATGGTCCGGAACTGAAAACGTTGTTGCCGCTTATCGGCTATGCGAAAACGTTAAAAAGATTGCAAGGCTTGAAAGCATAAAGGAATATATAAATAATGGTCCAGATATATCTGCATAATACCTTAAAACAGAAAAAAGAAAAATTTGTACCGATTGATGCCCAAAATGTGCGGATGTATGTTTGCGGTCCGACGGTTTATGATAAGGCTCATTTAGGCAATGCTAAAACGCCGGTGGTTTATGATGTTTTGTATCGGCTGTTATGTCATGTTTACGGTAAAGATCATGTGACATATGTTTCCAATATTACCGATGTTGATGACAAAATATTGAACAAGCATAAAGAAACCGGTAAATCTATCCGTGAAATTACCGAACAAACTTATAATTGGTATATTGAAGATATGGCTAAACTCAATGTTTTAGCTCCGAACTATCGGCCGCGGGCAACAGAGTATATTAACGATATGATTGAGTTGGTTAAAAAATTGTTGGCCAACAAGCACGCCTATGAGGCAGAAAATCAGGTTTTGTTTGATGTTGATTCAATGCCGGCTTACGGTTGCTTATCCGGTCGTTCGATGAAAGAAATGTTGGCCGGTGCCCGCATTGAGGTTGCCGATTACAAGAAAAATCCGGCCGATTTTATATTATGGAAGCCGTCAGCTGCCGATCAGCCCGGTTGGGATAGTCCTTGGGGATATGGACGTCCGGGGTGGCATTTGGAATGTTCGGCCATGAGTTCTAAATTGTTAGGTAATGATTTTGACATTCACGGTGGCGGTTCGGATTTGATTTTTCCGCATCATGAAAACGAGCTAGCGCAATCTTGCTGTGCCTTTCCGGGGACGCATTTTGCTCATTATTGGGTGCACACCGGAATGTTGATGATTAATGGTGTTAAAATGTCTAAATCGTTGGGAAATTTCTATACGGTCGATGAGATTTTAGCTCAATATCCGGCCGAAGCCTTGCGTTTACTGTTTTTAACCACGCATTATCACCAGCCGTTTAATTTTACTTTTGAAGGTTTGCAACAGGCTAAAGCTATACTGGATAAATTTTATAATGCTTTGCTGAAAAGTGCCGATGTTCCGGCACAGAAGGCCGTTGTCAGCGATAAGGTCGTTGCCGCGTTGGCAGATGATTTAAATACGCCGCTGGCGTTGTCTTACCTGCATGAAACGGTTAATGAGCTGAACAAGGCACAAACAGCGGAGGAAAAGGGGAAGCTAAAGGCTCAATTGTTGGCTGATGCCGAGATGCTCGGACTGCTTTATAACGATCCGGAGGCATGGTTCAAAGGCGATAATAATGACAAAGCGGACATTATCGAAAAGATGATAGCACGGCGTGCTGAGGCTAAGAAAAATAAGGATTGGGCAACTGCCGATGCTATTCGAGAAGAGCTTAAGGTGCAAGGGATTATATTGGAAGACAGCCCGACCGGAACAACGTGGAAAAAAATATAAAAAAATAAAACCGCTAACATGGAAGTTAGCGGTTTTATTTTAATGGGTAATAAGAACAGATTGTTTGTTGCTGTTACTGTTACTGAACTCACG
>CADBPX010000112.1 GCA_902796625.1 uncultured Pseudomonadota bacterium | reverse complement strand
ACGAATATGTGACAGAAAAAACGGATTTTAAGGAAAGTTATAAAAAAAGAAAGTGAAGATAAAAATATATACGGATATGAAGAAAAATATTTTAATGTTCGTAGTTATGTTGTTTGCTGTTCTGTCAATGACAAGTTGTATGGAGTATCGGTACGTTTATGTGCCGACTGCTCCATCTTCAACGGGAGTGCAGCAACAGAGAACCGCAGGTGTTGCAGTTGCAGGAGCCACTTACACTGTGAGTGGCTACATTACGAGAGTGAGCTATTCCGGAGAAATCTGGATAGCGGCCTCTAAGCCGATTTTAGGCTATCCGGTTCCCGCCCAAAAATTTACGGGTTGGGATCCCGGAGAGTACGGCGGTTGGGTAAAGAGTGACGATTTCGTCACTCTGACCGTCACCGCCGACAGACAAGTGGTCAATTTCATCGACCACACTGCTGCGGCAAGAATTCGCCAGCAGCAGTGGCGCGATGCCTACGGATTTTAAAAAAATTCCGCACACTTCGGTGTGCGGGATTTTTTTGTTTAAAATTCAAAATGCTATCGGTATGTTATTAAGAGGCGCATTTGTTTGGCATGAAATATCCTTGTTCAAGGAATGGTGTTGATGTAGAAAAAACAAAAAATAACAGTCATCGCTCGTTTTCGCCAGAAAACGTCCAGCGATCTTCGAATGCATTAAAAAAAGAAGCGGAAGCCCCCTTGGCCTCGTGCCTAATGGCACTCGGAGGGGTGACAGTTAATATCTATGTGGCTCGTACCTCAAGTAATGATATTAAAATAAAACGAGGCATGACATTAAAAATAAATACAAAATAGACATGACAGTTAAAAAACGCTCTGAGTGACGGTAAAAGAAGCACTATGTAATTTTATCAATTTATTTACTTTTTGTATGTTAAAAATAATAACGTATAACATTGTATAAATGTGAATTTTTTGTTACACGCCGTTTTTTGTTGCTAAAACAAGATGTTGTTAAAAACTAAAAATACTTGGCGTTTAGCAAAAAATGCGCTATGATATAAATGTAAGATGAATTTGACTAAGGAGAAAGAAAATGAGATTCTTTAAAAATAATATGTTGACGATTGCTTCTATGGTAATTTTGTTTACATTTGTAATGATTGGTGATGCCAGTGCTGCCAATACAGTTTTTGATGTAGCAAAGTTGAAGTTATCGGCTCTGTTTAAAAATGCTAAAACCGTTCTGTTTGTTATCGGTGGTTTTGGTTTAATTGCTCTTGCTTTCCAAGCTATTTTCGGTAAAGTAAAATGGCCGTGGTTTGCTGCTTTAGCTTTCGGTTTGGCGGTTGTAGCCGTTGCCGGTTCAGTCGTAAAATATGCAACCGAAGATGCAACAGTTAATGAGAATACAGACTTTAGAGATTCACTCAAAGGTGTTAATTAGGGTATAATTTTAAAGGGGCTTTAAGCCCCTTACCCTTCGGGGTTTTGATGGCGATTATTTGTTGATTGATTGAATATTTTCTGAGTAAGAAATTAGAAAATACGACGCGAGGAGGGAAAAATGTTGTACATTAAAATAAAGGAGTTTTTATATAACAATAAGTATACGCTGTGTTTGTTGTTTTCTTTATTTTTATATACAACAGATGCGTATGCCGAAGGAGCGACATTCTCGGCCTTGACAGGTGCCGGCAAAGCTATTGGCGCGGGATTGCTACAAATTATATATCCGGCGTCGATGATTGGTTTAGCTTGTGTTTGTATTGCCGGAATGTTTGGTAATTTTAACTGGAAGTGGTTGGCGGCAATTTTGATTGCTTTATTTGTTGCTACCTATGTCAACCAGACTGCCGATATAATCGACGCCCAACCGGATATTGCCGGAGCAGATTAGAGGAGAATGCTTATGTCTAAGAAATTGATATATTTTTCGTTATGTTTATTAGCGGTATCTTTGTTGCCGACATTGGTATATGCGGACACAAAAGTTGTGGTAGAGAATTATCAATTAGGTCCGTTTGTGATGTTGGCAGGTTATGCCGGTAAAATTGGTTGCGGTTTGCGTAAAGTCGGTTTAATTATTGCCGGTTTGGGTTTAATCGTTGTAACTATGGGGGCAATTTTCGGTAAAGTAAATTGGAAAACTTTATCTTATATTATGCTCAGTTGCTTTATTTTAGCCGCCATGGCCGGTGTTGCCGGTTTGGCTACCCGGGGTGGCGAAGGTACAGATGGTAATATCAATCAGTATTGCGGCGATACCGTTAAGGGAAGAGATATAGATATTTATGTTAATACCTCTAATCCGTCAGATCAGACACCTGGAAATGTTAGCAAAAGCGGTGGTACAGGTGGTACCGGTAGCAGAGCAATGATGTAAACCGGAAGGGAAGCTTTAAATAAAAATGAAATTGTGGTTGGTTGTATTATTTTTGATGTTGATTAATGTTGCGGCGGTTCAGGCTTATTTAGAGGAAAATACCGCCGGACTGGCTCAGACGTCGGCCGGTGACCAAAATACCAACCTGCATAAACTAAGCGTTTTGGGAAAACTAAAGGTACGTCAGCTTAAAGATAGCGAAATCAAAGATGCCTATCAAGCCGGTAAAATAAGTGCCAATGAGCTTGGCGATTTATCACAAACCATGGTAACCGCGCCGGATTTGGCGGCTAAACAGCTAGCTGAATTGCAAAAGTCAGTGGCGGCCAAAACTCAAAATCCCGCTCAATTGGTTAAGCAAAATTACAATATTTACCGCGAATTGTCTGCAATAACCGCCGAAAACATTCGGGATACACAAACCGCCGCCGCATTGCGGCAAGAGGTGTTAGGGAGGTAAGTAATGCGCGCAGAAATTTTAAAAGCCGTGGCTCAGCCGCCCAAGTTTTTGTTGGCACCGATGGTACCGGCGATTATTAATTTAGGGGTACAAATGCCGATGCTGTTTATCGGTATCGGGGTTTTGGATATGAACCCGCTGTTTTTCATTACCACTATATTGCTGGCGCATGCCGCTCTTATCGGTGCCGGAGTAAAAGAACCGCACTTATCAACAATGTTGCAGGCCTATGGGCAAACATATAAACGTACAACCAATCTTTATGCGGTGAAAGGTAGTAAGTATGAGCCATGATCGGAAATGATTTTGATATATTCAGCATTTTTATGGAGCATTTGAGCAATATCCAGATTGCCGTTGCTTTAATCGGTATTGTTTCGGCGGCATCTTTTGCTATTTTGCTGTCTACGCGTTTTGGTAATTGGGTGTTGCCGCAACCGCGCGAATCACGAGTTTCTGACTTTTTACCGTTCACAAAATTGATGTCTGACGGTGTAACAATTCAATGCAGCAACAATTCATATGCTCGGGTATTTCGTTTGGTCGGGGTTGATTTGGCTGCCGCCACGCCGGAGCAAACCTATTCAATGATGGAAGCGCGCAAATCGTGGATTGACGATATGTCTAATATGCAGGTAATTTGCCGCGTTATTACAACTCGTGATCGAGTATCGCTGGAAAGTGAAAAACGCGATTTCAATAATCCGCTGTTAGAGACGGTTTCCAAAATTTGGTTTGATAATATGGATCGCATATACAGCAATAAGCACTATATTATTCTTTCGGTAATCGATCGTAAAGATGCTTTAAAAGACTTAAATTATGCATCACAAAGTTTGATATCCACTTTGGGTGACTACGGTGTTAGCCCGATGTATGAAACCGATAACAGCGATCCGAAAGACAGTCCGTTCTATTTGTTTGCCCATTTATGCAGTCCGATTTCTAAGCCGGAGCCGAAAGTTCGCAATGTCAGCGGTGATCGTTTGTGCGAAATGTTAACAGCGGACCATATTCACTTTTCGCAAGAACAGGGATTGATTAAATTTTTCTCCGGCGATCATGAACTTTATGAAGCTGCGTTCGGGATTCGCGCTAGCGGTGAAGCAATGGATGAGAGTATGATTTATTCGCTGAACGCTATTGATTGTGAATTGGTGATTTTGCACAATATTCGTCCGTTGTTCCGCTCACAAGCCCGTTTGCTTTTGGTACAACAAGGGCGCATGGCCAAAGTAACCAGCTTTTCATCTAATGTTGCCGAACAATATGATGAAGCTTTGGCCGCAATTGATGATAGCGATAACAATTATCAGTCGCTGAGTGAATATTCATTTACGGTTATCATTAAGGGTGCCAGTAAGGAAGAAATTGATTTCGGTGAGTCGGAAGTACAAAGAATTTGCCGAGCATTCGTGGTTACTCCGGTACGTGAGGGTTGGGTTTCGCAAGCTGTGTTCTTCACCCAATTTCCGACCTATGATACCTATCCGCGGACCTATCGTTATTTGTCACGGGTTATTGCGACGGCCATTACCATGGATCACCCGTCCGAGGGCTTCAGCAAGAGTGACTGGGGTAACGGCGCAATTACTGTATTCCGCACCATGTCTGGTTCGCCGTATCGTTTTCAATTTCACGTTTCCAGTGAAGATGCGGCGGTGGCCCACTGCTGCATTATCGGCCCGACCGGACAAGGTAAAACAACTTTGTTAACGTTTTTGGCCGGTCAGGCAATGCGGCATGCTGATTTGCGGGTGTTCTTCTTTGACCGCTATTTGGGTGCACAAATCTTTACCCGTGCGGTTAAGGGAGCTTATGTCGGCTTTGACGGTGATGATAAAAACGTCAGCATAAACCCGTTTGACTGTAATGACACAGTTGAAAATCGTAACTTCTTGCGGCGGTGGTTGAAATCTATAACCATGGTAGATGATGCGCTTGCCGATCGTGAAGTAGCACGGGCGGTGACGACTTCGTTTGAATATTTGCGACCGGAAGAAAGATTGTTGAAAAACTTATATAAAAGTTGCTTTTCACCGACCGGAAATATGCGCCGTGAGCTGTATCGTTGGGTTAATCAGGATCAGTACGGACCGATTTTTAACGGTCAGAACGATAGCTTGGACTTGCATAGTCGGCGCTTTATGGCCTTTGACTTTACCCATATTTTTGAAGATGAAACTTTGGCGCCGGCCGTAATCAGCTATATTATGCACCGTATTCAAGTGGAAACCGGTGAAACCGGAGCGCCGTCGTTAATTATGATCGATGAAACCGCACCAATGTTGAAGCACCCGATGTTTAAGGACTATTTCATTATCGGTCTGCAGGAAGGTCGTAAAAAACGTCAGGCTTATTTATGTGCATTCCAACAGCCGAATATTGTCGATAAGTTAGGTGTTGGTGAAGTGATTCGCGGTCAATGCCAAACGGTTATCTTTTTCCGCAATCCTCAAGCTCAGCCGGGTGATTATGCCAGTTGGAACTTAAATGAATCCGAGCTTGATTTTATTTACGGTAAAAGTTACCGTGATTTTCCGTATGCAATTTTATTGTCTCGTCCGGTTACCGGAGAATCGGTGATTCTTGACGTTAATCTGGGCAGTTTGGGTAAATATTTGCGGATTTATAATTCAGGACGCAAGAACGTTTTATTGGTTCAGCAATTAATAAAAGAGTATGGTGAAGACGGATTTGTTACAAAATATTTAAATATTGCCTAGGTTTTTAAAAAAGTATTGCTTTTTCATATAAAGCGTAGGACAATTATAATAGTGTAGAACTGTAAGGAGGTTATCATGAGATTTTATGTGCGTAAACTAACAATATTAGCCTTTGTCGGCTTAATGATAACCGGACCGGCGCAAAAAGCCGAGGCTTTAATTCCGTTGCCGACATTTGATGTGACACGTATCGGACAATCAGTGGCCACGTCGATTCAGCAAGTTTTGGGAAATGCGGCGCAAGTTGCGGCAAATATCCAGCACTATAAAGAAATAGCCCATATGGGATTTGGCGGGGCAGCCAAAATGCTGTTTCGCGAGTTTGAAATGGGCAATATCGCCGGCCTTGTCGGCAGTTCTTTGGGGTTGAGCCAAACCTTAAAGTTCAATTCGGCTAATAAGAAATTGCTGGCGGAAATGGAAGTTGAATGTAAAAAACGCGCCGAAGAAGCTTATCAAAAAGTCAAAGCTACGGAAAATGACCAGTGTAAAGGCCAAGAAGGTGATGATTTGAAAAAATGTACCGATTCGGTATTAGGTGCGGCTGATGCGCAAAAGACGCAGGCTAACAACGAATGTGTTCACGAATATAATGCAAAGCTTGCTAAAATATATGCTGATTTTAAGAAGCGTGAGATGAAAATTTTACAATGGACCGATGCGCGCAATATATATGTTCAAAGATCGGGAAATGCGGCGGCAGATCGCATTAATGACGTATATCAATGGGCAAAGGGAGCCGGT
>CADBPX010000111.1 GCA_902796625.1 uncultured Pseudomonadota bacterium | reverse complement strand
TATCCGACATCACACCGGTATATGTGCCTTCATAGGCAGGAGCATTTTCATAGACAACCCCGTTGTTATACGGCGCATTTTGATATATTACCCCATTTGTCGCTGATGTATTGTAATACATCGAAACATCACCAACAGCCGGCTGAGTTACCATCTGTTGCGCCGGCTGACCGGCTGGCGTCATTTTCAGCGAATCGCTGTAAGCCGGAGGAGCCTTCATATTAGCTAACCCCGCTGCTGATTGATTATACGCACCGTTTGTACTGTAATTAGCAGCGGCAATACCAGCGGATACTGAGCCGATGCCAATTAAAGCAAGCAATGCATAAAACTTCTTTTTACTTTGTTTCATTTACATTTCTCCTATACCTGTTTTGAGGGCATAACATATCTATATGATAGCGCCTCGGCTATGTGTACTTTACACACATTTTTTTTATTTTGCAAGTCCGCAATTGTTCTTGCAAGTTTTAAAATGCGATGATATGCCCTTGCAGACATTTTCATCTTGTCAGCAAAGCCAATCAATAGGGCTTTTGCTTCTTTATCTAATTGAGTAACCTCATCCAAAATATCTCCTTTTAACTGAGAATTGGTGTGCAGATGCGGATAACCCAATTTATTAAACCTTTCCTGTTGAATTTCTCGAGCGGCAATTACTCTTTTTCGAATAACTTCCGAACGTTCACCGTTTTTCACCTCAGCCATATCCCACGGGCTGACCGGCGGAACTTGGATATATATATCAAAACGATCCAAAAGCGGGCCGGAAATTCGCGATAAATATTCCTCAGCGCACTTCGGAGCCCGAGAGCACTCTTTTTCATGAACGCCCAGATACCCGCACCGGCATGGATTCATCGCGGCAATAAGTTGAAAATTAGCCGGATATTGCGTGTGACAATGTACGCGTGAAATGCTTACGTATCCGGTTTCAAGCGGTTGCCGTAATGCCTCAAGGGTAGCCCGATTAAACTCGGGAAGTTCGTCTAAAAACAGCACGCCATTATGAGCCAAAGATATTTCGCCAGGTGTTCCCTTGCGTCCTCCTCCGACAAGAGCCGGAGTAGAAGCATTATGGTGCGGATCGCGATATGGTCGATCAAAGCTTATTTCACCATTTTTAAGTTCACCGGCAATGGAATGAATAACGCAGGTTTCCAACGCTTCTTCAGCCGTAAGCGGCGGCAAAATCGTTGTTAATCGGGAAGCCAGCATGGATTTTCCCGCTCCGGGCGTTCCAGACATTAACATATTATGACCGCCGGCTGCCGCAATTTCAAGTGCTCGCTTAGCCGTTTCCTGTCCTTTAACGTCAGACATATCTAAATCACTTTTTCGGGTATTAGCGGTCTTTATTACCGGCATCGGCAACTGTTGTATTCCCTTAAAATGATTTATCAAAGCCAACAAATCCGGAGCTGCAATTATATCTTTTAATCCTGACCACAAGGCTTCTCCCCCCTGTTCAGCGGGGCAAACCAATCCTTTATTGTTTCTATTAGCATGTATTGCCACCGGTAAAGCGCCGTTAATCGGCATAATTTTGCCGTCTAATCCTAATTCGCCAATGATAATATAGTGGCTTATATCCTCAGAATTTATAATTCCCATGCCGGCCAGAACAGCCACTGCTATCGGCAAATCAAAATGAGAACCTTCCTTTAATAAATCCGCCGGCGCTAAATTAACGGTTATACGCTTAGCAGGAAGTTCAACCCCCATGGTATTTAAGGCCGCACGCACGCGCTCTTTGCTTTCGGCAATAGTTTTATCCGGCAAACCGACAATATTAAAAGCCGGTAAACCTGACGAAATCTGCAGTTGCAAATCGACGTCAAGTGTTGTTAATCCGTTAAAGGCTATTGTGTTAACACGTGCCAGCATTTTATTACCACCTTGGTACTGTTTCTCCGTTTCTCCAGCGTCGTGTCGGATAGGTTCCGCGCTTTAGTTGATCATATTTAGCCGGCAATGAAGGGATATCCGTTATTCGGACATAGCATGATCCCTCTAATCTTTGCACGCAGGCATCAATTTCATCTTGTGTACCGCGGCAATATGCCAAAACCCGAGTATTAAGATTTTCCATAATAACTTGATTAACATTGTTCTTATTATCAGGAACATCAGGAAAATCCGTTTCTGCATTGTAATCATCATATTGTTGACTATTACCAAAGTCGTAGAGACTATTATCATTATAAGTATAATCGGCACAGCCGGGAACTTCGTATTTTCCTTGTTTATCATAGATTGCCACTGTCGTTTCCTGCCGACACTGCGGGGCATTACCAAACATATCGCGTTTTTGGTTACCAAAATTTTGATAAACACATCCCGATAAAACCAAAACGCTGATGCCTAATAAAAATTTTTGCCTCAAATTCATCTAAGACTCCTATAGCTATAGTTTTGTTTTAGGTTAAAACAAAAGTGTTAAAATAATGTTTATATTTATGTTCGTTTTTTTTGATATGTTTTTTTTGCAAAAAATGCTTGCATTTATTCTAATTTTATGTATATTGACGCTGTCCCTTGCCGGATCCGTACGGAATTCGGCTATACATTAACCGGCCTATAAAAGGGCCTTTTGTTGAGTAATCCATAAGGAGATATAAATATGGCAAATTATGAAAGCGTGTTAATTGCACGTCAGGATCTT
>CADBPX010000110.1 GCA_902796625.1 uncultured Pseudomonadota bacterium | reverse complement strand
TTTATAAGATAAAATATTACGAATAAGGCAAACCACGCTGATAACAAGCGCCGCATAAGCCGAAAGCACAATGCATGTTGCAATTCCGAAAAGTGGATCTCCGATTTGCCAATACATAAAATCTCTTTTGCTTTTTTTAATAACCGAAACGGCAAGACAAATTGCAGACAATAGAGAAAATATATTTCCGATGATTAAATATGTTGGCATAAAATTTACCTCTTTTTTTTATTTTTTATCTTGATAAATTCACAATTTCAAGAATTTTTATCAATAGTCCGATAATTTCTTTAAAACGCGACTTTTTGAGATTAATATTATCGGACTTTTTCATTGATGGAAAAAATGTAGTATTTTCAATAGTTAAGCCGTTCGACAAACTGCTTCGAACGGCTCAAATTAACAAATGGTGCGCGATACTTTGCAATTATCGGACTATGAATATAAAAACATTATTAAACAGAAAAAATATCTTCTGCATTATCATCGTTACTCATAATAACAAAAGCTTTTTTATTATTTAAATCAAAAGCAAAAAAGCTTTTATATCCTTTATTACTTCCACTGTGCCAATAAATGTTTTCCGAATACCTTACACCTAATCCATATTTAAATTTTATTTCATCTTCCTCACAATCAACAAAAGGGGTTAGTATTTCTTTTGCTATCTCTGAAGAAATTATTTCAGATTTGTTATAGTATCCTTTTATTAATTCATTTAATATTTTCAAATACTCGCAAGGAGTTGTCCATAATCCAGCAGCAATCGTTTCCGGATATAAGTGCCATCCCAAAGTACCAATTTTTTCTCCTCTACTATTGTGACCAACAGCACAATTTGTATCACTTTTTAAGATATTAAATGTTGTATTAACCAATGATAATGGGCAAAAAAGCAACTCATCTGCTAATTTATTTATTTTCTTATGAGATAATCTTTCAATATATTCTTGAGCAAGGCAATATCCTCCACCTGAATATGAATATTTACCTAATGGTAAAGATTGTTTAACAGCTTCCGTATTTGTTCCGTTTTGGCCTGTTATAATATCTTGTATTTTAGGAAGAGAAGTTTTTTCATACCCCGGAAAACCAGATACATTAATTCCTGCACTATGTGAAAAGATGTGCTTTAGATTTGTCTGTTTCAAAACAGGTATAAGCAATTTGTTTTCCAGTGAAAAATCTAATGATTTACCTATTCTCTCCAAAAATATGGCACAAACAATTGTTCCTACCAATTTACTAAGTGATGCAGCTTGAAATTTTGTGTTTAAAGCAAATCCTGAATTTATTTTATCAGATAAAACTTCAAAGTTTACATCATGGTTGAAATTACAGGCACAAACTGCTCCTGATAATTGTTTACAGAGCTGTTTTTTTTCTTTCCATAAAGCTTCTATATCCATTTTTACCTCTTATTATTGTTGTATTATAGATATGTACCGGTTAATTTTTGATAAAAGTCCGATATTCATTGAAAAATTGCCGTTTTCGGGATTTATAAAATCGGACTTTGTGAGAGGCAGCCCTATCAACACAAAAACCGCCTGCGATGAGGCGGTTTTCAAAAATGGTGCGCGATACTTTGCGATTATCGGACAGAATTGTAAGCAGAATATATATACTATAAAAAAACTTGACAGAATATTTTATATGTGATAGCATTAAACAGAAATTAAACAAAAAGGAATACAAAAAAATGTCACACGAATTTGGTTTTGATATAGAAAGAGATGCTGATGGAAAGCTCATAATAGAGCCGGATACACCTAATAAAGTATCAAATCATTTCTACCGGCAAAAAGGCGGAAGTATCTATTTTGATATTGAATCTGGAGGAAATATAGCAGAAGCCTTGCAAATTTGCTTAGAAGCATCTAAACAAGAGCAGTGTGTTGTTCATTATCATACCTGCTCTTTGGGAATAATACCTGTTTCTCCGGAAATGAATGAGCAAGATGCTTTAAATACTTTAATCTGTCATCGATTTATTAAACGCGAAGAAACGACAACGAGCCGTGATAAAGCAAAGTCAAAAATTGAAAAAATAAATGCTCAAAAGGATGCTCCTGAAAGCATCGATTTCGGTGATTTTTATGTTCTCGACCAATTTAAAGAATCAGGACGCAAAAAAATAATGGATTTTTGCAGGGCAAACGATATTGACCCTATAGCCTTAAAAATGCATTATGATTTAGCAATCGATTATGCTAAATCAAAGGGAGGATCATATGAAGTACAGGCGGCTAGAGGAACTGAACATTTTGGACTTCCTGAAATTATCACAAAAGAGAATTTACCTGAGTTAAAAAAGAAACTTGTTTTATCGAGAGATGACCCTAGAGTTGCTGAAACAAGGAAAGCAAAAACATCATCAAGGGTACGGGAATAAAACTTTAAAAATCCGATAATGATTGAAAAAAAGCTATTTTCGAGAAAATAACAATCGGACTTTGCGGGAGATAGCCCCGCAAAAACAAAAACCGTTCCTCCCGGAACGGTTTTCAAAAATGGTGCCGCTGATAAGAATCGGACTTACGACCCCGTCATTACCAATGACGTGCTCTACCACTGAGCTACAACGGCATAATATTACCTTGACCACAATAATTTTTTCATCATGACGGGGTCTACTCCCCCGCCTCGTCGTCTGCGGCGCGCTTCGGTTGCAAATGCTTCCCTTGCTTGCCGGACGCCTTCGGGCCTTGCAGACAAAAACAACATTTTGAGGTTGTTTTTGCTTAGCGGCTACCAATGACGTGCTCTATACTATAGCTACAACGGCAATGTACCATACAGGACTACAAAATACACAGAACTTTTTAAAAATCAATCTATTTTTTCATATTTTGCAAAATTTATGCAATTTTTTTACTTTTTTGCGGTTAAACTGGGCAAAAGTATGGGTATAAATCGCATTTGAGGTTAAAAATGTCTCCAAAAAACTCTGTCAGAAACAAAAAAAATAACTTTGATAATTTTACAAGCGAACAAGAAAAGGAAACACCATCGTGGTTTTCCAATGGTTTACACCGCTTTATCATTGCTTTCAGCGTAATGTGGTTCGGCATTGTTGCCGTTTATATCAGCAAATTCTTCGGCTTGAACAATCTGTTTTCCATGACGCCTAACGAATTTACGGCTTTTTTAACCACCACAACCCTACCTTTGGCAATTATGTGGGTAATTATGGCTTATATTGACCGCGGCAACAGTTTCAAAAAAGAAACTCAAATGCTTCGTGAATCGCTTAATCAGGTTATTTTTCCGGATTCCAGCGGTAATGCCGCCGCTAAAATGATTGCCGAAGCCATCAAAACACAGGTATCCGAATTAAAAGATGCCACCCGTGACGCATGTGCTCAAAGCGACGTCATCAAACGCGAACTTACCGAACGAGTCACCGAAATGCGTGAATTGGCGGAAGCACTCGATAAATACGCCTCTCAAACCATGAACGAATTAAACGAAGAGGTCGGGAAACTGGTGGAAAATTTCAATACCGTTGCCGACAAAGCTGCATCCGCCACCGCTGATTTCAGAGTCAATACCCTGCAAATGCGCGAAGACAGCGAAAAACTGGTAACCATCGTTACCCCGATGGTCAATGAAATGGTTACTGCCGCCGAACATGTTAAGGAAGTGGTCAACGTCAATAATGAAAACATCGCCAAGGCACAAGAGCAACTCAATCAATATTCCGTCGGCAGTCAAAAAACCATTGCCGGCATGATTCAGGCTTGGGAAGAAAAAGGCGAAAGTTTGCAAAAAACCTTTCTGCGCACTTCGGAAAATTGCGAAGAACTGTTCCGTCGCTTGGATTCTGGTATTTCGCATATAGAAAACAGCATCAAAGAACAAAAACAAGTGGTGGAAACTCAATCCGGACTGATTGATAAAAATTCCGCTTTCTTAGATAACAAACTCGGCGAATACGGACGCCTTATCAGTATGGAAGTGGAAGCCATGGTTCAGCGTTCCGGTACTTTGGAACAAAACATTCAAAATCAAATTCGCAACATGCGTGAAACAACCGAGCAGGTTTCCGCCGCTTTCGGTCAATTGGGAGATAATGTGGAAGAAAAACGCAAACTCTTGGAAAACGAGGGATTGCAAATCGTCAATAATTTCAACAAGGTTGTAACGGCATTCGGAGAGGAAGCGCATCGCTTACAAGAGTTTTACACCAACACTCGCAACGGTAATAACGAATTCGGGCAAGCTGTGGCTTCGGTTACGCAAAACATAAGTGCCGCAGAAGAAAGTATGAACAAAAATATTGAAGCTTTCGGACAACGTGCCGTCGGTATTTTGGATAAGTTCAGCGAAATAAATCAACAGGTATCCGGTAATATTACTCGCTTGGCGGAAAGCGCCGAGCAAATGACGGCACAAAGCAAAACCAATGCCGGACTGCTCGCCGAACAAGATGCCTCGGTTAATAATGCCATGAGTAACTTAAAGCAAAGCGCCGCCGGCATAATCGCCGCCAATAAAAAACTGACACAAACCGGTAATGATATCGGCGAAACCTTGCAAAAATACGAAAGCAAAATGGACGATTTCGGTAAAACCATAAATGCCCACTTGGAAAATCTGCGTGAGGGATATGAAAAAACCGAAAGTCAGGTTGATAAGTTCAATCAAAAATTCAAGGCCGCCAGCATGGATACCTTTATGCGCGATTCCGGCAACATAATCAATGAACTGGAAGCGCTTTCCATAGATATTAACGCTGTGTTCAATAAGGCTTCCAAAGATGACGATTTATGGAAAAAATATTATGAAGGCGACCATGGCGCTTTTGTGCGTTATCTCTCCAAAAACATGACTAAAAAGCAGGTGGTAGCGATTAAGGATGACTATGAAAAGAATCAGGGCTTCCGCGTTTTGGTTGACAAGTACTTATCCGATTTTGAGGCCTTAGTGGCGGCGGCACGGGAAAATGAGCGAGCCGGAACCCTGTTGGCACTGATTTCCGGCTCCGATATCGGCAAAGTGTATTATATTCTGGCACGCGCTTTAGGAAAAATAGGTTAATGGCTTTTTGCGATTTTGACAGTAAAGTTTTTTTAGCGCCGATGGCCGGCATTACCGATATGCCGATGCGTAAAATTCTGTCTTCTTGCGGCGGCGGTAACCTGATAGCCGAGATGGCGGCGGTTAATGCCATACAACGCAAAAATCCCAAAAGTTATCAAATTGCCAATGTTAAAAACGAGCCTTATCCGGTGGTGGTGCAATTG
>CADBPX010000109.1 GCA_902796625.1 uncultured Pseudomonadota bacterium | reverse complement strand
GATTGCTCTACCGCTGAGCTAAGTCGGAATATTTGGAGGCCGGTACCGGAATTGAACCGATATAGAAGGATTTGCAGTCCTCTGCATGAGCCATTCTGCCAACCGGCCAACTTCGTTCGGTAGTACCAAACTCACTCAACAAGACCATATATACAGTTTTTTTTTGAAAGGTCAACATTTTTTTTTATAAAATTGCATTTTTTTGCATCGTTGTGTAAAACTTGCTTTTTTTTATTAAATTTTATGCACTTATTTATATAGTAATGCAAAACGGAGGAAGTTATGAAAATTGCAATAGCAGCGGATCATGGCGGTTTTGAATTGAAAGAAAATATCAAATCTCACTATCAACATATTGATTTTGTTGATTTGGGAGTTTATTGTTCCGATTCTGTTGATTATCCGGATGTCGCTAAGGAGATGGTGAAAGTAATTCACAATAACGGAGCGGATTTAGGTATTTTAATTTGCGGAACCGGTGTCGGAATTTCTATTGCAGCGAATCGTTGCAAGGGAATTAGAGCAGCTCTAATTTATAATAAAGAGGTAGCTCATCTTGCCAAAGAACATAATAATGCCAATATTTTGGTGTTTGGCGGACGTACAATGAAACTGGATGATGTGATTCAATATATTGACATTTTTTTGCAGTCGACCTATGAAGGCGGAAGGCATCAACGTCGCTTGGATAAGCTCGATAATATGGAGGCATAGATGGATTTTGAACAAAGCCTTGAGGCCGAAGATAAAGAAATATTTGATATTATAGGTAAAGAGTTATTACGTCAACAAGAACAAGTAGAGCTGATAGCTTCGGAAAACTTGGTGTCTAAGGCAGTGATGCAAGCACAAGGGTCTATTCTAACCAATAAATATGCCGAAGGTTATCCGTCTCATCGTTATTATTGCGGTTGTGAGTTTATTGATGAAATAGAGGTTTTGGCCCAACAAAGAGCTCAAAGACTTTTTAATGCCAAATATGCCAATGTTCAGCCTCATTCCGGCTCGCAGGCAAATATGTCGGTATATATGGCACTTATGCAGCCTAATGATGTCTTAATCGGTATGAGTTTAGATGCCGGAGGACATTTAACCCATGGTTCTAAAGTGTCGCTATCCGGAAAAATGTATCAGGCATTTCAGTACGGCGTTAATAAAGAAACCGGCTTGATAGATTACGAAGAGGTTGAAAATTTAGCTTTGAAAGTTCATCCTAAAATAATCATTGCCGGAGGGTCAGCTTATCCGCGGCAGATTGATTTTCATCGTTTCAGAAATATTGCAGACAAAGTCGGAGCATATCTTATGGTTGATATGGCGCATTTTGCCGGTTTGGTTGCCGGAGGTATGCATCCTAATCCGCTGGAATGGGCAGATGTTGTAACGACTACAACTCATAAAACTTTAAGAGGGCCACGCGGCGGAATGATTCTTACTAATAATGAAACAATATTTAAAAAAGTAAATTCTGCCGTATTTCCGGGAATTCAAGGCGGTCCGTTGGAGCATGTTATTGCCGGAAAAGCTGTATGTTTTGCCGAAGCCTTAACACAAAATTTTCGTGAATATGCCAGACAGGTGATAAAAAATGCTAAAGTTTTAGGTAACACGCTGATAAAGCGAGGAATGGCACTGGTATCCGGAGGAACGGATACTCATTTAATTTTGGTTGATTTACGGCCTAAGAATTTAACCGGTGATGTTGTAACCGATGCTTTGGAATTAGCACACATAACTTGCAATAAAAATGCCATTCCATATGACCCTCAACCTCCTAAGATAACCTCAGGAGTGCGTTTGGGAACTCCGGCCGGGACAACTCGCGGGTTTAAAGAAGAAGAATTTGAGTTAATAGGTAACTGCATCGGTGATGTTGTGGACGCATTAGCTCAAGGCAATGCCGATAAGGTTATTGCACAAACAGCAGAGAAAATTGTGACCTTATGCCGCAATTTTCCGATTTATAAATAAGAAAGGAACAAAATAGATGATTAAGAACTTTTTTAATGAGTTTAAGACATTCGCCATGCGCGGAAATGTGATGGATATGGCAGTCGGTATTATTATCGGTGCTGCTTTCGGTAAAATTGTAACTTCGTTGGTTGAAGATGTAATTATGCCGCCGATAGGATGGGTTTTAGGAAATGTTGATTTTTC
>CADBPX010000108.1 GCA_902796625.1 uncultured Pseudomonadota bacterium | reverse complement strand
TTTTATATTGGTCGGAGTGACGGGATTCGAACCAGCGACTTCTACGTCCCGAACGTAGCGCTCTACCAGGCTGAGCTACACTCCGTTAACGTTTCCCTTTTAATACAAAAAAAATTAAATGCAAGCAAAATTTTATTTTTTTTACATTTTATGATAATATTTATCATTCTCCAAGCTTTGACGCCGCATCTGAAAGATTTTCCAAATCTGGAATTTCCTTATGATGTTTTTTCTCATAAACTTCACGCAACTTCAAAAATTCTTCCCGCTGTTCATCGGTTAAAATTGCCTCAAATTCTTCTAAACTTTTAGCTTCCAAATCACGAGCCTGTTTACGTAATAAAGCTATACTTTTGAGCAATTGCTCTTGTTTTAAACGACTATCATCACTGATATACTTTGCTAAATCAAGCTGTTCCTCACTTAAATTTAACTTCTGCACATAATAGCTGATGCCTTGTTCGATCTCTCCTTCATTTTCCACCGCCTTCTCACTTTCGGCCGCCACATTTCCTTCTTTATCTTCAGTAATATCGGTTATAATAGTTACTTCTTCATTTGTTGGTACAGCAACTTCATCAATCTCTTTTTCCGCGGTTTTATCTTTTCCAACATCGACTCCGTTGACAGCTTGATTATCATCAATTACAACCTTTGTTTCAGAACTATCAACCGTCTCTCCGCTAATAATTTGCTCCGCATCGATTGATTTTACAGCTTCCTCGACTTTATGTTCAACCTCTTCGACTTTATCACCAATTGCATCAGCCGCATTTTCTACTTCATTCTTAACATCTGCGCCAACTTTTTCCACCTTATCAACAGCATCTGACGCAGTTGATTTTATAATTGCCACATTTTCATCGACAACCGAACTTTCAACATTAGTCGCATCTTCCACAAATGTTTCCTCATCCAAGCCAAAATCAACCTCATCGGTTGCATAACTCCACGTTGCGCTCAACAATCCGCAAGTTAATCCCATTATTAAAAACTTTTTATTCATTTTTATACCTTCTTTTCCATATTTTGTTACTAAAAATTTAATCCGTAGTGTTATAAAAAGCAATAAGCATTCGCATTTATACCCAATATCTCCATCTTAAAATTTTATCTTACTTACGCGGTCTGTGATGAAGACGTCTGATGATTTTATCAAATTTCTTCTGTTGTCTTTCATCTAAAATTTGACGAATTTTCTGTTCATCGGAATTCCGTATTTCTTCTTCTTTATTACGCAGTTTTACCATTTCTTGATGTATTACCTTAATTTTTTCCTCGCTCTGATTTTCTATTTCCGCTAATTTCTTTTGTTGCCATTCATTCAGTTTCAAACGCTTAACCCAATCAAATTTGCGCCGTGGCATTTTATGCATAGGTTTACCGATTCTATCCTTAACAAATTTAATTTCTTTAATCGGCGGCAAATTTTGCTCACTTTGTAAACTGCTTTCACCAACTTCATTGGCATAAGTTACCGTCAACTTCGGCTTTTTTTCAACTTGCAACGCCGGCTCTGCATTACCTGACATTTCCTGAGCCATCGCTTCATAACTTATGGCAAACCCGCCTAAAAGACATAATAAAAACCGGATTTTCCGCATATTTTTTCCTTTCTTGTGCTAAACTCAGATTATTTTATCACACAAAACTTTTTTTACCAGCGATTTTTTATTGCATAAAACAATATTTGTGGTAGCCTTGCATTGAAAGGAAAAAGATGAGAATTTTTTATTGTGGTGATATAGTTGCTCGTCCCGGACGTGAGGTAGTATCTGAAAACCTGCTCAAACTTCGTGATGAGTATAAAATTGATGTTATGCTTCTAAATGTAGAAAACGCCGCCCACGGTTTTGGGGTTACCCCAGGCATCTGCCGCGACTTTTTACAAAAAGGTGCTGATATTTTAATTACCGGTAATCACTTTTTGAATCAACGCGAAATTGTGCCATATCTTGACGATTGCAACGTTATTATCCGTCCGGCTAACATTCCGGCCGAAAATCCCGGTAAAGGTTTTGTTACATATGAATTGAGCGACGGCCGCAAAATTTTGGTTGTTCAACTTTTAGGACGTTTATATATGGAAGCGGTTGATTGTCCGGCTCAAACCGCTGATAATATCCTTAAAAATTACACTTTAGGCAAAAATATCAGTGCGATTTTTGTTGATATACATGCCGAAGCCACCTCTGAAAAACAATCACTTGGATATTATCTCGACGGCCGCGTTTCTTGTGTTGCCGGTACACATACCCACGTTCCAACATCTGATGCTCGTATTTTACCGCAAGGTACTGCTTATATTACTGATGTTGGTATGTGCGGAAATTACGATTCTGTCTTAGGTTTTGAACCAAGTGCGCCAATTAATCGCTTGCGCCGCCGTTATGTCGGCGATCGTCTTACTCCAGCACAAGGCAAAGCCACTTTGTATGGAATTCTGGTTGAAACCGATGATAAAACCGGCTTAGCTCGTGAAATTACACAAATCAAGATATAGAATCAACCACTAAATTGAGGCCAAGGTAATTGCCGGTCAGCAGGCTGAGAAAGCAATCAACGATACCAAAAGGATTGAGCAGGAAGCTCACCAGAAGGT
>CADBPX010000107.1 GCA_902796625.1 uncultured Pseudomonadota bacterium | reverse complement strand
GAAAAAATGGGCATAAAAATAAGCTATGAACAAAGCAGTAAACACGGATCTCATTACAAAGCGCCGCGAGAATTTCCTCGTGATTGTCTTTTTGCGTACGTTGAAAGAAGAATGAATTTTTTGCTGGCAGCGCGAAAACATCAACAAGATGTTCTACAAAACAGTGCTGAAGAAGATCAAGAAGATTTGCATGAAATGTTGCGGGAAAATCCCGTAAATAACACGGTTTTTCTTGATTTTAACAAATCTGTTATAATCTCAACCAGCTGGTTAGTGCACGGATATTTCTATGCGGTTGTTTATATAAAAAAACATCCCGATACTGAAATATTTACCCAAAACTTTATTGTTAACCACAATAACCTTCTCTATGTTGTAGAATTTGTCGATGATCTGCGCAACTGCTGTGAACATGCTAAATCTCTATTTGCCGATACCGATAAGCTCGAGCAAACTTTGAAGTATTATAACGAAATGATGCACAATAAATCTGCGGCGATCAGCCCCGAAGCATTTCACCAGAAAATCACGGAATATCTTGCACATTTTGCTGTCAACGATGAATTCTTTACTGATTTTTCTTAAAATAAAAAACGCCTGATTAACTTCAGGCGTTTTTTATTTTATTTTGCCTGATAAGTCGGCAATATTTTAAATAATGCCACAAACTATGTCCTTGCCAAGATAATATATTTTTATCTTTTAAATCTGATAATTCCTTGGCAAAACGTGACCACATTTCTTCAGATACCTCCGGATTCGAAGCTTCACAACGGCGAAGTTGATTTTTTAATAAACTCGGTATCAGCTTTTTCTTGAGATATGCAAATTCTTTATCCTTGTACTCTCTTTTGCAAAAATCGTACAAATCAACAATACCTGCATGATAATCGGCAATTTGTTTCGGATTACATTTCACATTGGATACCGATGCCGGATTTATAGTATAGAAATACAGCTTTTCATCTATAATTATCGTCCGCGGATGTTTGGTTAAAACTTCATAAACATACGGCCAATCTTGAAAATGAATCCCCTTAACGAAACTAATATCGTTCAGCATTTCACGTTTAAAAAACTTTGACCACACATTAAAAGTCATTCGAAAATGGCGAGCATGTAAGGAAACGAGCAAAGGATTATCCGTTAATTTAAATTTCAATGTTTTCCAATCAATAACTTTTTGCGCCAAAACTGCATTAAAGTTCTTTTGATATTGAAAACATACCATATCAGCATCATGCGTTTGCGCCAAATTATACACAATTTCCAACAATTGTTTATGAATAACATCATCGGAATCCATATAATATATATATTTTCCTCGAGCCTCCCGATAACCATAATTTCGAGCTACCGACTGCCCCTGATTAGTTTGCGATATAATACGAATTCTTTCATCTTTCTTAGCGTATTCGTGTAAAATTTCGGCACTTGTATCAGTTGAGCCGTCATTAACACAAATAATTTCAATATCTTGAAAAGTTTGAGCTAAAACACTATCCAAACAAGCGGATAAATATTTTTCAACATTATAAATAGGCATAATAACCGATATAAGAGGACTATTATTCATCATTTTCACCCCCATAAAATACGTGAAGCAAAGTTACCGGTTTAACATCGGTAGCTGCATAAACCCGCCGGCGAATTTGCCCGCGGATATAATTTTCTATTTGTGAATGGTTGGTTGTTTCACTCAGCTTACGCTCAATCAACGGCCAAACTTCACTGATAATTGTCGCACTCAATTCTTGCCAATCGTTCTCTTCTAAAATATCAATTGAAGTAACTTGCAAATCACAGAGCTTTTCTTTACAGATAACGGCACTGATAAACATTGAGCAATTATAGGCAATACGCCGTCGATTTTTTATCACTTCGGAACCCAAAGACAGCGGTCGATTACGATCCCAGGCTAAAATATCCGTCGGCACCACATCAACAATACTTAAATGATTATCTTCCAACAAACACAATTCCCCGTTACGAGCCGAAAAAACTTCTTTAATTCCGCAACTTAAAGCAAATTTTTTATGTTCGCGAATAAATTTTTTATCCCCGTGAACCGGTAAAACCACCGCCGGTTTTAACAAATCATACATGCGTTTTAAATCTTCACGACAAGCATGTCCCGTTGTATGTACCAACTCATTTTCTTCGGTGATAACGGTAGCCCCCTGCTCAATCATTTTCTCTTGCATCCGCTCGATTTTATCTTCATTTCCCGGAATAACTTTGGAAGAAAAAATAACTGTATCGGATTTATCAATTTTAACATATTTGCTGTCACCGTTAACAATGTTACTCATAGCACTGCGATAATTGGCCTGCGATCCGGTGCAGATATACAAAGCATGATCCGCCGGAACATCTTTTGCTTCTTCAATTGAATATACCGGCGGCAAATCTTGCAAATAGCCGCATTCTTTAGCAACTTTTATAACATTAACCAAAGTACGTCCCAATAAAATCGGCGTACGATTAGCTTCCTGAGCTGCAATAATTAAACTTTCCAAGCGCATGAGATTAGAGGCAAAACAAGTAACAATTAATCCCCCTTCGATTGAAGGTATCAGCTTAACCAAATTTTCGCGCACTTCTGCCTCTGATGGCGATTTTTGTTCCACCATGGCGTTTGTGGAATCACAAACCAAAATATTTACCCCTTCATCGGCAAATTGTTTCAAAGCGGCATAATTTGTCGGCAACATATTCAGTGCTTCATCATCAAAACGCCAATCTGTTGCGTGCAAAACGTTACCATATTTTGTACGGATGGCCAAAGCGCAAGTTTGTGGCACAGAGTGTGCTACCGAAATAAACTCAACATCAAAATGTGGCGTTTGAATATGCTCATTCGGATGAACGGTTACAAGTGGTACAATTTCAGCCATTTTAAATTCTTCCAACCGACTTTTTATAAGCCCCATCGTAAAATCGGTAGCATAAACCGGACACTGTAAATGCGGCCATATCTGAGCGATTGCCCCCATATGATCTTCATGGCCGTGGGTTATAAACAATCCCTCGATTTTATCCTGATAGGCATCTAAAAAATCTGCCGAAGCGTAAGCCAGATCCATACCCGGATAATTATCCATTAAAAAGCCGTAGCCGGCATCAACCACTATCATATGCCCGTCAACGGCATACACATACATATTCATACCGATTTCATCGGCACCGCCCAAAGGCAAAAAATATATTCCATTTTTATTCAAATCTGTCATCTTATTTACCTAAATAAAAAACATCACCGACTATTATTTTCTTTATTCTATCATTCTGTTGCAACAACAAATTTCCGTTTTCATCAATACCGCCGAAAATACCGCCTTCTTCTTGGCTATTCTGCCGAACAACGATATTATCACCCAAGCGATAGGCATAACTTTCCCAAAGTTGCCGTAATGCGCTGATATTATTCTGCTGCCAATTTATAAAATTTTCATCAAAAACTTGCAGATATTTTTGCAAGAAACTGTCTTTATTGACATTGTATCCGGCCTCAGTCAGAGAAATTGTCGGATACATCATCACAGAGTTTTCCGGACTTTGCGCCACATTGACTCCGATACCGACAATAATATTATTACCCTCTCCTTTTTCTATAAGCATTCCGCAGACTTTAGCCTGATTTAATAGAACATCATTCGGCCATTTCAAACTGACATCAGCCTGCGGAAAAAAGTCTTTAATCGTCTGCAATACACTGAGCGAACAGATAATTACCAAAGCTCCGATACTTTGCATATCAAAAGCAAAAACCTGCGAAAAAAACAAATTCCCCGCAAGACTACTCCAAGAACGTCCGCGGCGGCCACGGCCGGCAGTTTGCTGTTCGGCCTGAATAACAATTTTTTGTCGTCCGACATCTGCCAGTTTCAGCGCTTTATTATTTGTACTATCTAGTTCTGCATATTTAAAAATTTGCCAATCCGACATTTAGTGCATTCCCTCTGCAATAAAATTCAAATTTTCTATCCAATAATGCGGAAAACACATCATAAAAACCATCATAACAATAAAAGCTGTTAAACCAACATATGTACCCTTATCACTTTTATCTAAAACTTCATGACTGTTTTCAAAATAAATATTTTGTACGACCCGCAAAAAAGCAAACCCCATACACATCAGCATCACTATCAAGTACAACATCTGGTAAAAATTACCATGATACATCAAAACTTCAGTCACACGAAAAATTCCCCAAAAACCGGCCAATGGTGGCAGTCCAAGCATTGAAAATAATGCAATTGTTAAAACTGCAGCAATATACGGACGTCTAAAAGCAACACCGGCAAATTCATCAAGCGTAAACAAATACTCACCTCTGATTTTTAAGCCGAATAGACAAATACAAGCCCCCCATACTGCCAACAGATATACCATTAAATATTCAAAAACTGCATCTGTGGCGTGTAAAGTGAAATATTGCATCAACAATAACATTATTCCTTGATGAAATACCGCACTATAAGCCAATATTTTACGCATATTTTTGCCGCTACATGCGCCAATTGCTCCAAGTGTTACTGAAGCTAAACCGACTCCAATATAAAAAAGCCGCAAGAACTGCGATATCGGAGCTGCAACCTCTAAATTAAAACGAATTAAACCGGCCCAAATTGCACTCAACGGAACTAGCATAAAATAGCCGAATACCGGCAACGTTACTCGGCCGGAAATTTCCGTAAACCAAAAATGCAGTGGTGCGATTGCCAATAAAAACATAAAAGTTAAGATAAAAACAGACACCGCGCAAAAACTGACAATACCAAAACTATTTTCCTCAAAATACAATTTCAGCCAGACATAATCCAAACTTCCAACTTTTTCAAACAAAAAAACTATTGCCGCTATCAGAAAAAGTACGCTTAAAGCGGCCGAAATTGAGTATATTTTTACGTTAATTGCGTTTTCTTTTTTATAAGCAATTTTGCGAAGGAATAACAAATTACTCAACATCAAAAGTATAAACCCGCCAAAGGTTAGCGCCAAATTACGCGATGTTATCAAAAGGTTGCCGGCAAACACGCTCAAAAGCAAGGCGTAACAGAACATATGGGTTGACTCTTTCATCACGGCAAACCATTTGCGTGACATAAACAACAACGTCATTGTTCCACCATAAAGTAAAACCTGAAAGAGTAGTGAATAGTTATTAGCACGCACTAAACCGGCAATCATCGGTTTATTATAAAATATTACCGCAAATACAAAACTCATAACCAGTGTTAAACGAGTTATCTTAAACGTGAATAAAACTTCGTTATCTCGAAATTCAAATAAAGAAAAGTAGCCAATCCCGACAAATAAAACTAACAAAGGCATTGCATAAATTATTTGTTCCAGCATCTTTTACTCCTAAAACACAAACCACAGTGGATTAAAAAATGACAAAAACAGGATCAAAATAATACTTATAAAGAAAGCTTGTTCTGATCTGGTTAGGTCGGAAAATTCTATATTATTTGTGGCATACGTTTGCAAATCACGCATTAAATAAAGTTCATAAAGCAAAGCTATCGAAATCATCAAAATAGCAACCATCACCACTAAACCGATAAAAAAACTAAAATTAAACAATGCCGAAATAATAATGAAATTATTCCAAAACATTGAAGAAATCGGCAAACCGATAGCTATTAGAACAAAATAAGCAAAAACAGCAGCCAATTTAGGCATGTATGCCAAAACCCCTTTATACTCAATTTTATGGATAGCAGATTCGCGCTCCAAACGCAAATCCAAAACCACCAAAGAAGAGTTAACAATTAAAAAGATGAACAAAGCATATCCGATATTCATCAACAATGTATCGGTCAAAAAGATCGAAGACAACAAGACAACTGCCAATAAGAACATTAAATAATAGACAGTCATATATGAAAACAGCTTGTACAAAAACTGTTTTCGCGCTATTCCCGTCAGAACAATAAACAACATAGTTAACAAACAAAAAGCAACCATAATCGGAACATAAGCTCGCATACTATCAGCGATTGCCGACTGCCAAAAACGAATAAAACCATACAATCCGGTAAGCGGCATTAAATTAGTAACAATATAAACCAAAGGATTTTTAATACCTGAACTAATGGAAGATATCCAATAATGAAATGGCCAAATCGGAATACGAGAGATAAATGACAGACACACTCCACCCCAAACAAATAAACCGACTTTCATTGGCATTTTAATCAATGAAAATTCGCGCAATAGCATATTTCCATGGTAAAAACGAAAAGCAATCATAATAGCAAAAAGCAGTAGCAAAATACCGGCAAAATTATATAAAAAAAACAGATATAATGTTGATTTTTTGCGAATGTTTCCATCTAATCCGATAGCCATATACAAAGGAATTAGCATTCCGGCAAAGAAAATATAAAAAGATACCAAATCATCTGCGGCAAAAAATCCCGTAAACAGCCATAGCAGCAAAAGTATCATAACCTGTAATGTTTTATTCTTTCTATCGGCTTCCGGTAACCCGACCAGTCCGATAGCAAAAGATATATATATTCCAAGCAGCATTAATAATGAAAAAATATCCATTCCGAAAGTTAGGATTATATTCATACTTTCTAGCCAAAGAAATGAATATTTTAGCTGCATTCCATCACCAATATAATTAATTCTAGAAAAGAGCAACAAACTGGCGATAATTGCTGAAAATGTTGTGAACAGAGATACAAAATACGCATTACTATCATTTCTTTTAGCCATAATGGCAAACATACATCCGATCAGCGGTACCATCATAAATACAAACAAAAGATTAAACATGCCTTTCTCCTTGTACAAATGATGCATATAGCAACGCAATAAGCAAAATAATCACCAATATTGAACCGATTATCCGACTATTATGTAATTTTCGGAATATTCGCAAAGCACAGCGTCCGCATGAAACGGACAAGGATATAATTCCCTTTTCAATAACAATGCGATCAAAAACAACAAATAGGCAACGTCCGGCAAAAACCAGCGGCCGCAATGCAAATAAACGATACAGATGCCCTCCCCAATCATTGTTCTGTAAATTTTGCTTTTTATATAACTTATAGGTGAAAGCCAGCGGATTTTTAAAGCACAAAACCACAAAAGCAAGAGCAAAACCCCAGGTAGTCGGCTTTAAATAAGGTAAACCTAAAGAAAGCACATAACTGATAACAATTAAAATTGCAAAAAACAGAGTTTTATAAGATTGAGATTGAGATTGAGCTTCAACTTCATATTTCATTTTTTTCTTGAACAAAAAATGGAGTTGACGGCAGGTTGTGCTCAGAGTAAACGTAAACAAAATCCCAAACAACCAAATATAGTAGCGATTTGTATTATTATATAAAAGCGTTAACGTACCCGAAATAGTCACAAACATTGCTGTAACAATCGTTCCTATGGTATAAGCTGCTCCTTTATTACTAATCGGATGCAACATCATTTTAATAACCTGTGATCTTCGCCGCATATAAAAATACAAGCCATATAAAGCCAATTGCAAAACAAACATTGCCAGCAATAAACGGGTAAAATTTTCAGACCAAACGAAGCCGTAAAAATTTAACAAAACAACAAAAAGAGCCCAAAACATCAATTGCCAATATATAATCTTGCTCTTATAGTCATTATATATTACGCTAGCTACAAAACCCCATATTATCGTTAAGATGCTCATAACACATAGAAGTGGCACATAATAAAATGAAGAACGCCAAAGAATATGGAATTTCATTAATATAATAATCGCTGCGGCCGGTGAAGACAAAAACAGAACCTCCTGCAAACGATGCAAGCGAACGCGACGCAAACCGTACAATCCAACTTGAAACCCCCAATATCCCAACTTTATAAAAACGGATAATAATCCTGAAACTGCAATAAAATCGAGATATCCACCTTCCTTTTTATAGAGTAAAATTTCACCGATATCTAAAGTATCCACACGACAGTTTATCAGTGTTAATACCATAAAAATCAGCATATCTGCGACAATATTAATTAAGATATAACGCCGATATGCTTCAACATCTTTAACTATAAACAACGCCAAAATATCAACCATAAACAGTGCTGAAAGTAATTGCACAAAATTATTGCTGGTAATCATCATAATAAGCGCTACCAAGTTAAACAATAACACTGCATTATGGTTATTGCGACTCTCTTCATAACGAAAAATAGTATTATTTATGATAAAGACGATAGTTATTACAAAAAAAGGTAAAATCAAGCCATAGTTATATGCATTTGAAATAATATCAATTTTGATATCGCCGCTCGGTGAGCTATTCCACATGAAAGAAAGAATCTCTTCTCCACCTTCAAGTGCTGCCTGCTCGAATCCCCAAAACGTTGCTCCGACAAGCAAACAAACCATAAAGGAGGCCAAACGATCGAACCTCACTGACACTCTAAAACTGGCAAAAATTCCGATAAGAAACAATAGTGCGGTCGTATAAGCTATCATACCGACACCCGAAAAATTATACCATTAAAGCATTCACGTCTTTAACAATGCGCACTGGAACAATATACTCACGTTCTACATCATTTTCTTCAATTTCGACTACCAAAATTTCGCGCACTGCCTTCAATGCAGACCAAGCTCCTTCATCAATATTACGAAAAGCAACGGAACTTTCACGAGAACGGTACAAAAGAGCCATATTACCACCATCATAAATAAAACGCGGATTTTCCGGACCGCCGATTCGGCTGTCCATCATCAACATAATATCACCCTTAGCGTTTTGCAAAATGCTATAACGACCTTTTTGCCCGATTTCATTACTAATAGCCATTCATAACCTCACATAAAAACATCATTTTGTTGAATGTTAGCACATAATTATTAATAAATAAACACTTATTTCACTTTTTTTAACTTTTTTTATTTTTTTTATTGACTAAATATATTTTATCAACTATAAGCATATTCGTTTGCATGAGTTCGTAGCTCAGTCGGTAGAGCATTTGACTTT
>CADBPX010000106.1 GCA_902796625.1 uncultured Pseudomonadota bacterium | reverse complement strand
CAATCATCAGCATAGCCGGCAGAAGCAGATATTGTGTCGGTCAGCGCGTTAAATGCTTTATTGGCAGATGTGGTGTCTTTGACCAAACAAAAAAGCGGCCGACAACAATCGACCGCCTTCTTAACATACCGCGTTGATTATAAACCTAAATCTTCACCGGTTTCTTGGTTAACACGTTTTGCCGACAACTTAATTTTTCCGCGATTATCGGTTCCCATACATTTAACCCACATTGTATCACCTTCTTTATAAAAATCAGAAACTGAAGCAATGCGTTCATTTTTCACTTCCGAAATATGCACCAAACCTTCGGTTTGTCCTAAAAAGCGAACGAATGCACCAAAATCCATAATTTTCGTGATTGTGCCTTTATAAATTTTACCAACTTCCGGCTCTGCCACAATACCGGTAATAATATCGATTGCCTTTTGACAATTTTCACCGTTATTGGAAGCAATCAAAACCACGCCGTCATCACTGATTTCAATCTTGGTGTTGGTCTGTTCGATAATTTCCCGAATAACCTTACCGCCGGAACCGATAACTTCACGAATTTTATCGGTAGGAATTTGCATTGAATGAATACGCGGTGCTTTTGGTGAAATTTCGGCGCGCGGTTCAGCAATAGCTTTGGCCATTTCGCCCAAAATATGGATACGTCCTTCATGAGCTTGCGCTAAAGCATTTTGCATAATTTCTTTGGTAATGGAAGTAATTTTAATATCCATCTGCAAAGCAGTTACGCCATCTTTAGTACCGGCAACTTTGAAATCCATATCACCTAAGTGATCTTCATCACCTAAAATATCCGTCAAAATAGCTACGCGGCCGTCATCTTCTTTAATTAATCCCATAGCAATACCGGCCACCGGCTTTTTCATCGGTACACCGGCGTCCATAAGCGATAAACATGTACCGCAAACCGTTGCCATAGATGATGAACCGTTTGATTCCATAATATCGGAAACCACCCGAATGGTATACGGGAATTTTTCCTTATCCTTCGGCAACATTGGATGAATAGCCCGCCATGCCAATTTTCCGTGACCAATCTCGCGGCGTCCCGGAGTTCCCAAACGACCGCACTCACCGACTGAAAACGGCGGGAAGTTATAATACAGCATAAAATCCTGCTTATATTCGTTCAACAAGCCATCAACAATTTGCGCATCATCCGGTGTACCTAATGTTGTAACCACCATGGCTTGGGTTTCGCCACGTGTAAACAAGGCTGAACCATGAGCTTCCGGCAACAAAGATACTTCGCACTGAATCGGGCGAACCGTACGGGTATCACGTCCGTCAATACGATGTCCGGTTGTTAAAACCATCTCGCGCATTGTGTGATGCATAACATTTTCGATAGCATCGCCGACATATGTATTTTCAACTTCATTTTCCGGATCGATGGTAGCTTTAACTTCTTCCGCCAACTGACCCAAAATCGTACCACGTTCCAATTTATCGGTAATTTTGAAAGCCTGATTATATCTTTCGCCGTAATCCTTCATAATCCGTGCGCTCAAAGCATCATATTCTTCTGGAAAACTCGGAGCTTCCCATTTTTCTTTACCGGCTTCGGCAGCTAATTCGTTAATCATTTTAATAACGTTTTGGAAGCTTTCAAAACCAAACATAACTGCACCGAGCATTGTTTCTTCCGAAAGCTCATTAGCTTCGGATTCAACCATCAAAACGCCTTCATTAGTTCCGGCCACGGTTAATTCCAGATCCGAAGTTGCTTGTTCTTCGATTGACGGATTCAAAAGATACTTACCATCTTTATAGCCGACTTTTGCGGCTCCGATCGGTCCCATAAACGGAATACCGGAAACAGCCAATGCAGCAGATGCGGCAACCATTGATACCACATCGGAATCATTTTTCTGGTCATGAGAAACAACCGTACAAATAATTTGTACTTCATTTTTGAATGCATCAGGAAACAGCGGACGTATCGGCCGGTCAATCAAACGTGAAATTAAAACTTCGCGTTCTGAAGGTTTTCCCTCTCTCTTCACAAAACCGCCCGGAATTTTACCGGTTGCGTAATATTTTTCCTGATAGTTAACTGTTAGTGGAAAGAAATCCTGATCTGCCTTTACTTCCTTAGCGGCAACCACCGTAGCCACAACTTCGGTATCTCCATATTTAGCCACCACGGCACCGGTAGCCTGACGCGCAATTTTTCCGGTTTCCAAAACCAATTGACGACCGCCCCATTCCATTTCCTTACGGCAAACTTTAAAATCTATCATATTTTCTTTCCTTTCTTAAAATTTTTCTTTTCATTACATCTTTATCCTCACCCGGCCCCATGCCGGGATTTTTAAGGGCGGCAGAGCAATCTCCGCCGCCCGTTTTATCTTTGATATTACTTACGTAAATCTAATTTTTTAATGATATTTTGATATCTTTCTTCACTCATTCTTTTCAAGTGATCGAGCAAGTGACGACGGCGACTAACCATCTTCATCAAGCCCAAACGAGAGTGTAAATCTTTTTTATGAACATTGAAGTGTTCAATCAAAGAATTAATTCTGTATGTCCAAATAGCAATTTGAACTTCCGGACAACCGGTATCATTTTCCGAAGCACCGTATTTAGCTACGATTTCTTTTTTAACTTCTTGACTTATCGACATCTGTTATATTCCTTTTTTTAAATAAGTTAAACACCCGAACCGGTGAAATTTTTCTTTCATCGATTCGCACCAACGCAATCAAACAATCTTCAAACATTGCTGCCGCCAGATTTTCCGAGGCTTTGAGCCCGTAATTTTTCGGCGACACACCCTGTCCCAAGCTTAATTTTCTTGCATCTTCTGCCGAAACAGCAATCTCCGCGATGTCGCGCAGAGATGTTTCAATCGGCAAAAGCGACTGACGTCGTTCTTCTACATACTCCATTTTTTCCAAAGAATCCAGCAAAATTTTATCTTTCAGGCTAAAAATTCCGCATTTTGTCCGCCGCAATTCAATTAAATGCCCGACTGTGCCGAGTGCAATTGCCATATCTTTGCCTAAAGTACGCACATATGTTCCCTTTGAACATTCCACCCGAAATTTTGCCGTATCTGCCGAAACATCTAACAATTCCAAGTCATATATTTCAACTTCTCGCGCCGCGATATCAACATTTTTACCTTGCCGAGCCAACTTATAAGCTTCTTGGCCGTTAATTTTAATGGCCGAATAAATCGGCGGAATCTGCGTTATTTTACCGACAAACTGCGGTATAACCGTCATAATTTCCTCTCGATTCGGAATTTTGGCGCAACGTTTAATAATTTCTCCCTCAACATCATCAGTTGCCGTCTGCTCTCCCCATTTAACAACAAATTCATATTCTTTGCGCCCGTTCATCACAAACGGCACCAACTTTGTTGCTTCACCAAACGCAATCGGTAACACTCCGGTTGCAAACGGATCGAGCGTACCGGTATGACCGTTTTTGTTGGCATTGAGCAGCCACCGTGTTTTACCGACCACTTGTGTTGATCCCATATCGCGCGGTTTATCAATCACCAGCCATCCGTCTATATCATCAGCTTTAGTATGTTTCACTTTTTCCTCACTGAATTTATCTTTATTTTGCAAATTCTGCTTTTCTTGTCAACCATAATCACTACACTTTTTTTCCATTAAATTTTCGCTTGCCTTTTATCTTATTTAAATTAATATAAGCTTTGTCGACAATAGATTGCCGATGGAGTATCCTAGCTCCTCTCAAAAATATAACTCCTCCGTAACGGGGAGCTGGCGGAATATACTGAATACGTCAGACTGAATTTGAGCAGTTAGGAACTCCCCGACCTTTTTTAAGGTCGGTTTTTGTTTGGTTTAACAAAAAATAGGAGTTCAAAACAATGGCTAAAGGTTGTTATTATATGGATAAAAAAACGTTGCGCGAAATCGGACACGGTTTGTGGCAATTACGGGTTGAACGTCATATGTACTTAAAAAGTGTCGCGTATCAAACCAAAATTCCACAACGCGTTATTGAAGGTATGGAAATCGGCAAATTCATTAAATACGCGGATTTTCGGCGTCTGATCGAATTTTACGGCAAAGAAATGAAGATTGTCTTTGAGTAAAAGTAGTACATTGTTGTATTTCATCTTGACGTCATATCCATAAACTCTGCTTCACTCAAAACGGCAACCCCTAGTTCAGCGGCTTTTTTCGCCTTTGATCCGGCATCAGCACCAACAACCACAAAATCGGTGTGTGATGATACCGAACCGGCCACTTTGGCGCCGAATTTTTGCGCCAAGGCTTTGGCCTCTGCACGCGCCATTTTTTCCAGTGTACCGGTGAAAACCACCGTTTTTCCGCTTAAAGGAGAATCTTTTATATCTTCATCGACAAACTCATCAACTTGCACATATTTTCGCAAATCGGCAATTGCTCTTTGATTATGTTCTTCATTGAAAAATTCCACAATATCCTTTGCCATTGCCCCGCCGATACCGTCAATAGCCACTAACTTAGCTGTTTCCCGTGCCAACATATCATTCTGTAAATTATCAAACGAGCCGTAATGCTTGGCCAGCAACAAAGAAGTAGCACTACCGACCTGCCGGATTCCCAATGCATAAATAAAGCGCGGCAGACTGATTTTGCGTCTTTCATTAATTGCCGCAAATAATTTGCGAACAGAGAGCGTCCCCCAACCCTCGCGTTTTTCCAACTCCAGACCATTGCCTTGCGCAAATAAATCCATCGCCGGACGATTACGTGTTTCTAAAGTAAAAATATCCACCGGCTCCCGTAAAATTCCGTCCGCAAAAAAATCTTCAATAACTTTATCCCCTAAACCGACAATATCGAACGCTTCTTTGCTAACAAAATGCTTCAGGCTTTCTTTAGCCTGCGCCGGACAAGTTAATCCGCCGGTACAACGGCGTATTGCTTCATCTTCTTCTTTGATGGCATGTGCTCCGCATTCTGGACACACACTCGGAAAAACGTAAGGTTCGGAATTTTGCGGCCGGTGCGCTTTATTGACCCCGACAATCTGCGGAATAACATCGCCGGCCCGCTGTACAATTACCATATCCCCGATACGAATATCCTTACGTTGAATTTCATCTTCGTTATGTAAGGTCGCATGCGATACCATCACCCCGCCGACATTAATCGGTTCCAAATCGGCAACCGGTGTCAAAGCGCCGGTTCGTCCGACTTGAATACGAATATTATTAATTCGTGTCAAGGCTTGTTCGGCCGGAAATTTATGTGCAATTGCCCACCGCGGCGTCCGAGTTAAAAAGCCCAATCGTTCTTGCAATTCAATTGAATTAACTTTATAAACCACTCCATCAATATCGTACGGCAAATCTGCACGCAATTCCATAATATGTTTAAAATTATTTTCTATTTCCGCCAAAGAGTAACAGACCCGATTAAGCGGATTAATCGGAAAACCCCACTCCTGCAGTTTTTGGAAAAATTCCTCCTGACTGTGCCATTGCCGTTCGGAAACCTCGCCCCAGGTATAAGCCCAAATACTGAGCTTGCGTTCAGCGGTAACATTAGCATCAAGCTGACGAAGCGAACCGGCGGCCGCATTCCGCGGGTTGGCAAATATTTTCTTTTTCTGCGCGGCGTTGCGTTCATTTAGGGCAAAAAAATCGCTCTTTGCCATATACACTTCACCTCGCACTTCCAAAACCTCCGGCACTCCTTCCGGCAATTGCAGCGGCAACTGGCGGATTGTTTTCAAATTTTCCGTAATATCTTCGCCGACAACACCGTCACCGCGGGTTGCACCGGAAACAAACCGCCCCTGTTCGTAGCGCGCTGAAAATGACAATCCGTCAATTTTCGGTTCGGCCATAAAAGCGATAAATTCCGAGGTATTGAGAAAACGTTTTACTCCCATAACAAAATCGGCAACCGCTTCCATTGAAAATACATCGCCCAATGACAGCATCGGAAAACGGTGTTCGATTTTTTTAAACTGACTTTGCACGACGGCTCCTACTCGTTTTGACGGACTGTCAGCTCTTATCAACTCCGGAAACTTAGCTTCAATTGCATTATTGTAATGCTTCAAATCATCGTATTCAGCATCGGTTAAATAAGGATCATCTTTTTGGTAATATGCCTGATCACAGCGGGCAATTTCTGCCGCCAAATACGCCAACTCGGCTTTGGCTTCTTCTGATGTCATATTTTCAATATTTTTCATAATCGCTCCTTGCGGTTATAATATAAAAACTTCTGCCGTAAAGTCAAAGAAAAGTCTCTATTT
>CADBPX010000105.1 GCA_902796625.1 uncultured Pseudomonadota bacterium | reverse complement strand
CGGAAGTATGCCGGTATGCGAAGCATATGCGCGCAGTGAAACGAACGAAGTGAGGATAATCCCTCTCTATCCGCCATTTATAAAAAAAGCTCCCCTTGTGGGAGTTTTTTTATAAATACGTGGAGAAAGGTAGATTTGAACCCGAGAAAAGAGGGTTCGACTACAAGCGCAAACTGGAAAACGCAAGGAAAACATATTAAATAGAGCCGGTTTTCAACAACCGGTAATACTTATAAACTGAACCATCTGCCGATGACCAACTGAAATCATCTTCCATGGCATGACGCTGCATATTATGCATCATTTTCGGATCAGAGTAAAAGCATTTCAAGGCACGCACTAATGCATCTTCGTATGCATTTAAATTATTTTTCAGCTGCTGAGCAATTAAATTACTGCCGTACACGCGCTGTCCTTCCACAAAAAATGCCGAAGTACGAAAACCGTCAACTCCATCTTCAATTGTATCTACCAAACCTCCGGTTGAAGTTGCAATCGGCAAAGTTCCTTTTGCCATCGCTTCCATCTGAGTTAAGCCGCATGGTTCAAAATAAGATGGCATCATATAAAAATCTGCGGCAAGCTGTACGCTGTATGCGAATTGATCCTGATAACCGTGAAAAACAAAAATGCGTTTACCACACTCACGAAAGATCTGCTTAGCATTGTCTTTAAGTGTCATTAAATCGCTGTACAAGTCCTTATTACCGGCACCGCCCAAAACAAAAATCGGAAAATTATTTGGCATATCTTTATATTTGTTTATGGCGTGCAAAATTGTATTAATCGCAACATCATATCCCTTTTGCTCGACCAATCGGCTGGTCATGCAAACAAACGGTATTTCATCAGCCGCATCACAAAGATCCTCAATATCTTCAAACTTATATAAATCTATCAGCGGAATTACTTTATTTTTGTACGCTTTATCACGTGCCAACCGCGATAAAAGACGAATACATTCTTTTTTATTGTGCAGTTTCACACTTAAATTATTCTCATCATAAAACTTAAACCTTGTATCCTGAAAAAATTCATTAACTTCATTAATTTTCCGTTCATTGGGAGAAATCAAGCTTTTCTCATAGCCGTTAATAATACCGTAAAAATTGCGATAATTTTTGCGAATTTTCAAAATATCCCGAAAATCGTAGCCGAAATTTTTTTCTTTTGCCACTTCTTCCATATAATTTTTTGAAACGGCGACAATTCGATCGGCTAAATGCATATTGCAAGATGCCTGATTATATGTATCACCGACAATCAAAGTATTAACCGTGCGCGGATTGCTGTTTTTAACTGCCTTGGCATGCTTTAAAACCACCGTTGATAAATCTTCATACAACGAATTAAGAATGCGCGACGTATTATCATAATCCCATCCCTGATAACCCATGTGGTGAGCGATATGAATAATCGGAATATTCTTAACTTTATCAGCCACATTTTCCGCAAGCCTTCCGGCATAAACTTTAGCCAAAGAAAAATACTTGGTCAGACCTGACAATGCTCCGCTGTGCCAATCGTTGGCAATTATTACATTTGGTAACAACATTTTTTTATCCGGCAAAAGAGTTAAGCCTTCCAACAGTGCATAAACACACTTAGAGAAAAAGGCAAAACGTTCCACCTCATCAATGCCGTATTCATTCAACACATAACATCCACCCTGCCCCGACGGATTATTTGATGCCGGATTAATGCTGAAAAAATTTTTATTATCCAAAAAGTAATAAGTTACTCCGTTCAATTCGCCTTGATAAACTTCAACGGAATATCGCCGCAACTTATTTTGCCGCCCATAAAACGCAACCTGAAAATTTTTGATTTTTTTAACCGGAACACTTTTTCCTTCCGCTCCGTAATAAACACTATTTTCGAGAAACGCTTTTTTCTTACCGGTATTACCGCAATACATTGGAGTGACAATACTTATCTGATGTTTTTCATTTCCGAAAACGGCATTAAAATTTTCCGGCAGCTCGGAAGCCACCATACCCAATCCGCCGCACTTCATAAAAGTTGCGGTTTCAGCGGTTACCATCCAGGCATTAATTATCTCTATTTCCGGCCAATTTTCATTTAAACACTGCTTTTTAGCCATATTTTGCATCTGGCTTAATAAATCATCTTTTTCAACCCCGAAATTAAAACTAAACTTATGTTTATTAAAGTCGCGAGGCAGACTTTTAAATTTTTTTTCTGATGAATAATTCATAACAACACTTAAAATTTTTCGGAAATTAATATCAATAAATTTAATATAACCTAAATTATCTTTTTTTTCAACTTAAAAAAAGAAATCTTAATTTATGACTATAACTCTTGACTTGAAAAATATTTATAACTAAGTTCTAGTATATAAGTTGATGTTTAAAATTAAAGAGGAAAAAAATGTCACATAAAAATACTAATCGTCCGCAAGAAAATAAAAGAGAAAATTTGCAACAAAATAATCTAAATAATGAAATTGAGCAAGAAGCGGATGAAACAACCTCTGCCGAGGCTGAAATTGCCAAACTGCAAGAAGAAATCACTAAATTGAAGGATTCCTTTTTACGAGCCTATGCTGAATCTGAAAACACCAAAAAACGTTGCCAACAGGAGCTGGAAAAAAATACTAAATATGCTTTAGCTTCTTTTGCTAAAGAATTGTTAGGGGTGGCTGATAATTTGGATCGGGCTTTATCGGCAGTTGATGACAAAACACAAGAGCAGTGCGGTTCTTTCATTCAAGGGGTAGAAATGACACAAAAAGAACTGACACATGTCTTTGAAAAATTCGGCATAAAAAAAATCGACTGTTTAGGGAAAATTTTTGATCCGAATTTTGAACGGGTAGTTCAAGAAGTTGATGATCCGTCAAAGCCGTCCGGAACGATTGTTTCTGAATTGCAGGCTGCATATACCATTAATGACCGAATTTTACGCGAAGCTATGGTAATTGTTACCAAAGGCGGCAAATAAGTTCATTTACTTTTCTCAAAATAACTCCGGCTGAAAGTCCGGAGTTATTTTGATTATACACATCATATTATCTTCCGCGACTTTGCGATAATCTTCGGTTATTTCTGCTACTCGGGTTATTTCCTCTGTTAGCACTGCTGGATCTTGGTTTGCTCTGACCGTTAGATGATGCTCTTTGCGATCTTCTGCGAGGTCGAACCTGATGTTCAGTTTGATTATAATCATCAATTCTTTGCTGAGTGTTGACCGGATCTCTTTCATAATCTTTTCTTAGCTGGCAACGAGCGTAATCATTCATATTAGTACAAAAACCTTGTTTTGTTTTATAGGATTCCAATGGCGTCTTGCGATCTCTATTAAAGCTATATACCGTCATTTTCGGCAAGTTTGTCTGCGGATCAATCACCGGATTACCATTATCATCAATTGTCGGAGCAATAGTTACACGGTGTAAACCGCCCTTACTGTTAACAATAACCACGTCAATCACACAATACGGATCATGTTTTTGTACCTCAGCAACATAATCTTTTATATTAACATAACCACCGCCGATTTCCGGATTTTTACGGATTAGATCGTAATTTTTATCATTACTTCTCGGGCAAGAAACGGTTTGCGGGCGTCCTTTATACAGATCAGCCGCTCCGTCAACCCGCGGCAATGTGTCATTTTCGCACTTATTGGCATATTCTTCACAATAGGCTCCCGGATACTGAACCCCCATCGTTTTATGGCCGACCTCACTGTTCATGGTTCTGGCATATTCAATTGCAAAATTTTTGGTTACATCTTGCAAATATGCATCATAACCTTCTCTTTGCTCTTCCGGTAAATTGGAAGGAATTGCCGCTTCATAGTCAGCAGGGATATATGTGCTGGCTCTCATCTTAGATCTCCACCCTGCTCTCTGGGCTTTTTTATTATCATTAGACATTTTCTTTTTAGTATTTTTACGAGCACTATTGCTACGTCTTACATTTTTTTTAGCCATCTCGCACCTCCTGTTAGAGTTTTCCTCTATAAGTGTATTATAACATATGTTCGTTCAATTTTATGTTAAACTTTTGTGAAATTGGTACAACAAAAAACAACTCCGGTGTTTAACCGGAGTTGTTTTAACGAAATCTGTTTTATCTTCCGTCTCGTCCGCTTTTTGAAGCAACACGAGCCTTATTACCGCCAACGGATCTTCTGGTTTTTCTGTTTGTTTTCTTTTTACTCCCGTTGCTCGCCGCCCTTGGTTTAGGAGGGGTATATTCCGGAAGAGAGTGTTCTTGGCTATTGTAGGAATCAATTTTTTGTTGGGTCTTTTCCGGATTATTTTCATATTCCTTTTTCAGCTGACTGCGTGCATAGTCATTCATATTGGTACAAAAACCATACTGAGTTCCGTAATTTTCCAGCGGTGTTTTTTTATCTCTGTTAAAACTGTAAACCGTCATCTTCGGCAGATTAGTTTCTGGATCAATCACCGGATTACCTTTTTCATCAAGCGTCGGGGCAATGGTTACCCAGTGCAGACCGCTGCTTGTATTAGTACTGCTGGGAACTTCAACCTGAATAACACAGTACGGATCTTTTTTTTGTACTTCGGCTACATAATCTTTTATGTTAACGCAGCCACCGCCGATTTCGGGATTGTTTTGTGCCATTTTATAATTCTTGTCAACAGCTTTAACACACCCGACATCTTGCGGCATTCCTTTATAAATTCCCGCACCTTCAACTCTCGGTATTGTATCAATATAACACTTGTTGGCGTATTCCTCGCAATAATAGCGCTTATTCTGAATCTGCATAGTTTTGTTTCCGATAACCTCGCTATTCATCTTGCGCGCATAAGAAATGGCAAAATTTTTAGTTACATCTTGCGAATATGCTTCATAACCGTCTCTTTTATCTTCCGGCAAGTTGGAAGGAATTGCCGCCTCATAATCGGCAACAATTTCGGTTTTAGCTTGTGTAGCCTGCCAATTTCCGACTTTTTTTGCTTGATTGCTATCTTTTTTTACGGTTTGCTTGGTTCCATTGGCTTGGCTGCTGCGTCTTGGCCGTTTTCCCATCTTACACCTCCTGTTATAAACTTGTTATCTATTTTACCATAATTAGAAAAGAAAAACAATAAGTACAGTATTACATTTCAGTTAAAAAAAAGCTCTCATAAAAATGAGAGCTTTTTTCTTACTTACCGGAAACATAGGCGATATAATCGGCCAAATCTTCCAGTGTTGATTGTTTGAAACGATCCGTGAAGGAGACTATCCCTTGCTCTTTGAGAACTTTTCGCAGCCTGTATGCCAACCGGCTAAGTTCATCAAGAGAGAAATTTAATTCTTCCAAGGAAGTAAACTCATTCACATTTTCCGGTTCCGGAACCATCTGGCGCACTTCCTTCAAAATGACGTCCAAAATTTTTTGTCTTGCCATAAATCAGTAAATTTGTTTTTTGACAATTTCAACTAACTGTGAAACCCTAACATCAGGAATCATATCGCCCAACGATATAACTCCCCACCAAAATTGATCCTCTAACTGCCAAATCAGAGAATTGAGAGCAAATCCGTCAAGATGCAAATCCTTCTTCAGAAACTGCTCCGTATTAACCGAAGGAGGTTTATCATGCAAATCTTCGCGCCGTCGATACATGTCATCAATAACTTTTTCGACAATCGCAATAACGACTCTTTGAACATCCATAACTTGAATTTTTAGTTAAGGAGACGCCCGCAAAAACGCGCGTTATTTTTTGCGTTTTTTGCGGCGCGGGGCATTCTTCTGAGCCTCACGATCCAGCTGATATTCGGTTTTTTCAACTTTGGACTTTTGGTTTGAACCTTTAGCCTTTTTGCGACTTTTGGTTTCCGGTTTTTTTTGTGCCATAATAAAAAAAGATTAATAAGTTAATAAAAATAAGTGAATTAACTTAATTTATAGCACAGGCATAAAATTTGTCAATATTTTTTCTAAATTTTATTTTTTGTTAAGAGCACGCCATTCAAACCATTTGGCAATTTTTAAAAAGCGGAAATAAGCGAGTGTTGTTGCCATCCAAAAACCGCAAGTTCCATATAGAAAATAGCGTTTAATAAAGTAATAACAAAAAAACTGGCGGACAAATTCGGTATATAGGCGCAAATGCGTATAATAACGTCCTTGTATAATCGCAGTTTTAACCAGCTCATCAGTATACATATTCAGTTTGAACCACGTCTTGGTCAAAGACAAGTATGAATAATGGAAAATTTTGTTTTTTAATTGAGCGGTTGTTGCCCCGTCGCCGAGAACCACTCGGTCATTGGTTAAATCATCCGGCATATTGCATTTTTTGCGATTGTATAAACGTACTAAATTATAAGATTTAGCAAACAGTCGTGGTTTTTTATCGCCCGGCAACATATCGCAAATTTTTACCCAGTAACCGTCAGCTTGTGGATTTTCTTTAACGGCATTAATCTCCGCAATCAGCTCCGGCGACAACACTTCGTCAGAATCCAGAGAAATTACCCAATCATTTTCACACAACTCCTGACCGAAATGTTTTTGTGAAGATATATTTTTCCATTCGTGATAGACAAACTTTGCACCGTTAGCTTCGGCGATTTCCTGCGTTTTATCGGTACTTCCGCTATCAATCACCCATATTTCATCGGCCACTTGCCGTAGCGCCTGCAGTGTTCTGCCAAGGCGATCTTCTTCATTTAATGTTACAATATAAGCTGACAGTTTAACCATTTTAAAACCTCTATTCTTGACGATATACTATATTATTGCCAATTTTACTTTCTTGCAAACAAAAAAAACTCTCCATACACAGATGAAGAGTTTTTCCTTTGCAATAGGATTTTCTAGAATTCTTTCAGCACATCTCCGCTTTCGGCGGCATTATCCAAATTAACCATGGCAATTGTGTTATAGCCGCAATCGACATGTAAAACCTCGCCGGTAATTGCCGTGCCCAAATCAGACAACAATCTTAACGCAACGTTACCCACTTCATTCTGATGAACATT
>CADBPX010000104.1 GCA_902796625.1 uncultured Pseudomonadota bacterium | reverse complement strand
GCAAAACCTTCAACATGGTCAGCTTCTTTTTGGAAAAAAGAAAGAGGTATAAACATCGGAAAATAATAGTTTTCGTGTCCGGTTTCTTTAATTTGTTCATCTAAAACACGTTGTACTCTCTCCCAAATTCCATATCCCCAGGCTTTAATAACCATGCATCCCGGAGAAACGGAATTTTCAGCCATGTCAGCTTCAGAAACAACATTTTGATACCATTCCGGATAGTTTTGTTTACGGGTTGTTTTCATCGCCATTGTTTAATCTCCTATCTTAGTTCACCACCGGTCTTTTTACCGACTTCGACAATAACTTTGTTCATTAAATTTTCAATATCTTTATCGGTAAATGTCTGTTCAAGCGGTTGGAAAGTTAAGCTGATCGCAACAGATTTTTTGCCGCTTGGTAAAGTGATGCCTTCGTAAATATCAAAAATACGAACATCTGTAATGTGCTTGCGATCGGCATTTTTTGCTGCAGCAATAATCGTTGCCGCATTCACGGTTTTATCAACAACAAATGCTAAATCCTTATCTACCGGCTGGAATGGAGAAAGTTCGAGCTTTTTGCGAGCTTTGTTGGCGTTTTGCCGCGGCAGAGGAATGTTATTCAAATTAACCTCAAATGCAACAACACGGGTTCTGATATCCAACTTTTTAAGAATTGCCGGATGAATCTCTCCAAAATAAGCCAATACATTCTTACCTAGTCGGATGGTTCCCGAACGTCCCGGGTGGTAATAATTCGGAGCATCTGTAGTAATCTGCGGATTTTCATACGGTCCTTTAACAGCGGCAATAACAGCCAAAGCATCAGCTTTAGCATCATATATGTCATAATCTCTGGCTGTATGTGTCCAATCTTTTGAAGAAGTTTGACCGGCACGGATACCGCTGGCAGCCGTATGTTGTTCTTCCGGATGGCGTCCGGTGAATTCCGGGCCGACTTCGAATAAGGCTAAATTCGGATAACCGCGGGCTATATTATTTTTCACCGCAGTCAGCAGATTTGGCAAAATTGAAGGGCGCATTTCATTAAGTTCTTTAACTATCGGATTTTGGAGTATAATTGCTTCAGTGCCGTTACGGAAATATTGGGCTATGTCGCTGTCGGCAAAACTCCATGTTACGGTTTCATACATGCCACGAGAAGCGAGCTCATGTTTTACGATCATCGCATTATGTTGCATAGGAGTTAAAATTTGTTTCGGAAGCTGGTCATGCGGCAAAGAAACAGCCGGAATTTGGTCAAGTCCGATCATGCGTACAACTTCTTCAATTAAGTCTTGTTCACATTCTATGTCACCGCGCCAACTTGGAGAAACAGCTTTTATTTTGCCATTTTCAAGAGAAACTTCAAAGCCTAATTTGCGTAAAATTTCCATGGATTTTTCCGCGCTAACACTAATTCCGGCAAAAGTTTCCAAGCGTTCAGGACGTAAATAAGTTGGCTGAATATTGTACTCTTCCGAGCCGACCACGGTTAAATCAGAAGCTTCGCCGCCGCAAATATCCAAAATCAACTGTGTGGCATAGTCAGAACCGCTGATATTTGATTTGGGGTCAACCCAGCGCTCATAACGATAGCGAGAATCTGAATCAATCTGCAAATAGCGTCCGGTTTTAGCTATGCATTCCGGTTTAAACAAAGCACATTCCAAAAGAACATTAGTCGTATTTTCGGAACATCCTTTTTCCAGTCCGCCCATAATACCACCGAGACATTGGACACCTTCATCATCGCAAATACCTAATGCAAAATCAGTCAGTTCATATTCTTTGTCATTTAACGCGGTAAATTTTTCGCCATTATGAGCCATGCGAATTTCCAAATTTCCTTCGAGTTTATCTGCATCAAAAACATGAAGCGGACGAGCTAAATCATAGTTAATGTAATTGGTTATATCTACTAATGGTGAAATTGAGTGAATACCGATGGCGTTAAGTCTATCTTTCATCCATTTCGGTGTTTCAGCACGATTATTGACACCCTTAATATAGCGTCCGGTATAAGTTGGGCATTCTTGCGGATTGAGTACACTGATTTTTATCGGATTGGCGAATTTTCCAGCCGTTTTTCGAATATTAAGCGGTTTCAATGTTCCAAGACCGGCAGCGGCCAAGTCACGGGCAATGCCCCGAACTCCTAAACATTCAGCACGGTTAGGTGTAATGGAAACTTCAATAACCGGATCTACCGCTAAGATATCAGCCGCAGAAACGCCGATAGGAGTATTCTTTGGCAATTCGATAATGGCATCATGAGCCGTACCGATACCGATTTCGTCAACGGCACACATCATGCCGCAACTTTCAACACCACGAATAGTTGCTTTTTTCAAACGTTCATTATACAAAGGAATTAACGTTCCTTCTGGAGCGAAAATGCCAATAAGACCTTCGTGTACATTAGGCGCTCCACAAACTACCTGATATTTATTTTGTCCGTCATTAACACACAAAACATGGAGTTTGTCGGCATCAGGGTGATTTTCAACACTTTCAATACGTGCTGTAATAAATTCTTTTAATCCGTCGCGCGGGTCACAAACTTCTTCAACCTCTAAACCGATACGAGTCAGAGTTTCGCTGATTTCATTAATAGAAGCATTGGTATCAAGATGCTCCTTCAACCAAGATAATGTAAATTTCATCGTGTAAGTCCTCCGTTATCGCTAAGTCCGCCGGTCATAGAAGAAAAGTCAAGCGGCGTAAATCCGTAGTGTTTAAGCCAACGAACATCAGATTCAAAAAATGTTCTTAAATCCGGTATTCCGTATTTTAGCATAGCCAGGCGGTCAACGCCTAGGCCAAAGGCAAAACCCTGATATTCATCCGGATTGATACCGCCGGCGCGCAAAACATTCGGATGAACCATACCACAGCCTAAAACCTCTAACCAGTCAGTTCCGGCACCGATTTTCAGTTCATTTTTGGTTTTAAGACATCCGATATCCATTTCAGCCGATGGTTCGGTAAACGGAAAATAGGACGGACGATATCGAACCGGTAGTTCATCAAGTTCAAAAAAGGCTTTCATGAAATCATAAAGGCAGCCTTTCAGGTGAGCCAAGGTTATATTTTTATCAATTACCAATCCCTCAACTTGATGAAACATCGGGGTATGAGTGGCATCATAATCAGAGCGATAGGTTCTTCCCGGAGCAATAATTCGAATAGGAGGTTGCTGTTTTTCCATGGTGCGAATTTGCATACCTGATGTATGGGTGCGAATAACATATGCGGTATCCATATCAAAAGGTTTGGTCGGGTCATTATTTAAATAAAAGGTATCTTGCATTTGCCGAGCAGGGTGATTTGCCGGCATATTCAAGGCATTAAAATTGTGAAATTGATCTTCAATATCCGGTCCATCGGCGACATCAAATCCCATTTGTCCGAAAATAGCGGCAACTTCTTCGTATATTTTGGAAACGGGGTGTATCCGGCCTTGTGTTTCTGGGCGGATGGGTAATGTTACGTCTAAGGTTTCGCTTTTTAATTTTTCCTCAAGAGCTTTTTCTTCCAAAAACTTTTTTTGTTTTTCAATAGCTTCTTCTATTTTTGATTTTACAATATTTAAGCTTTTACCCAGCGAAATTTTTTCTTCTAACGGTAATGAACCTAAACCTTTCATCATATCAGTCAATTTGCCTTTTTTACCTAAGATGGCAATTCTGATATCATCTAAATCCTTCAATACATTGGAATTATTTATTTTATCCAATATTTCTTTTTTTAATTCTTCTAAATTTTCCATAATTCAGCAACCTTTTTCATTAAAAACAAAAGAGTCAGCCGCGGAAATGACTTTGGCTAACTCTTTTATTTTGATTAATTTTGTATCTATTTTATTTCTTAAGAGCCGCTTTAGCCGTTTCTACCAGCTTAGCAAATGCTTGGGGCTCTTTCAATGCGATATCAGCGAGAACTTTACGATCAAGTTCAACACCGGCCTTTAAGAGCCCGCTGATAAATCGAGAATAAGTCATATCATGGATACGTGTTGCCGCATTAATACGTTGAATCCACAAAGAGCGGAAACTTCTTTTCTTTGCTTTTCTGTCACGGTAAGCATATTGCAAACCTTTTTCAACTTTT
>CADBPX010000103.1 GCA_902796625.1 uncultured Pseudomonadota bacterium | reverse complement strand
ATATATTGTTCCTTGCGAATCGCTGCCGACATTAAATGTATCCGCTTCCTTTGTTTGCATATTTGCATCGATTCGCCATTTGGCCGACTCTTGTGAATTCAACGACTTAAATGCCGTTTCACGTGTCACTCCATCTGCTAAATCCAAATTCGCACCAGAAGCCTTCACATTCGCATTATCTATCGCATTGCGCAACAATATAACGCCACTTTCATCACCGCCTAAGTCAACCGTGTAGCCGTTATCACCGGAGATCTTATCGTTTAAAACTATCCTACCGTTATTAACCGCTCTTAACGTTAATGTCGGCTTGTTTGTCGGACTCGTTGCGACATATATTGCCTGATTATCTCGCAAACCGCCGTTGATTACATAGTTGCCCGTAAACTCGGTTGTCTTTCCGTTTGTCGCCGATATTGTTAAATCCGTATCCGTATATATTGCGCCACCGCGAGCCATACCACTCGCCGATTCGGCATAGTTATCCATAAATATGCTGTTTTCTATGCTCGAATTCAATATGTTATGCAATACACCGCCGTAAGCATTGCCGCTTCCCGAACGTACTGAGTTCGAAACAAAATAACCGTTTGTTATACCACCGCTTATCGTGCCTTTGTTCGATATAACACCGCCTGTCACCGAACCCGTGTTCGAAGCCCCGTAGTTCCCGACATATAAACCGCCGTCTATCAAACCTACCGTACCGGCATTGTTAATTAAAACACCGTTTATATCAGCTCCATCAGATACCACACTGTTGTATAAAAAGTCTGATGATATCAAACCTATCGTACCTGCTGCCGGAGCTTCAATCAGTCCGCCTTCAACCCCACCACTTGACGTAACGCGATTGCCAATAAATTCCGACCGAATATTGCCTATCGTCTTTAATGATTTTATCAGCGAACCATATACTAAATCATCACTGTCCGCATTTATTATGTTTGCTAAAAAGCTCGAATTTACGTCTCTTATTTCCGCATTAGCTTCCGCTAATATAACCGAATATTTATATCCGTCCTCACTTGTTATGTTTGATGTATTGCCTATAAATTGCGATGATATGCTGTAAATCGTGCCCTTGTTATCAATTGCCGCATTTATATCCTGACCTAAATACGAATTATTTACAGTACCATCACCATATAATGTATTTATCGGGTTTTCTATCTTCTCGATACTGCTAGGTTCATAGTGCACCGTTAAAACACTTTCTGCTTCGTTTTCAGTCTCTGCAAAATACACCCCATTAGTATCTTGACTTATCTTGTAATATTTTACTGCACTGCCGCTCCCTACTTCCGGATTTTTCAGAGTAACCGCATAATATATTGCTTCATCATCACCGGTATTCGGATTCTGATACTTAAATACGTTTGGCTGCCAAGCTTGACTTTCCGAAACTTCTGTTAATTGGTATAACGACGACGGATACACCTCACCGGTGGAAGGTATGGTAATCTCTATCCCGTCTAAATTCGGAACTGCAATCGCCTCCGCTTTCATTGGTGCCATCAGCGCAAACAATCCTAAATTGATTAACATACATTTTCTTAAAACACTACGGTATTGGGCAGTTAATAAGCCGATAGCTGTTCTGGTGTAACGCATTTTATCAGTCTCCTATAATAGCAACATTCATAATTTAAACTCGAGCTATTGTATTTTAAAATATTTTTAATAAAATATCAAGATATTAATTTAGACAATAAGCAAATAATAATTTTATTATTTGCGATTCACAATAGATTGAAAAATATCATATTTCTATAAAATATTTCACATTAAATATCTTATTTTTACAATTTATGGCAATAACTCAACCAAACGGCCGACAATTTTTTTAATATAGGTAATTCTTTCCGCAAACGAACCTAATTCTCGATTAACAAACAGCTTCTGATCCGGCCGAATTTTCAAAACTCCGAATGAACGCGCCACTAAATCTATCAGCTTATCTGCCGCCTTAAATACATTATTGTGAAAAGTTAACAAAATCCCCTTAGCACCAGCATCAACTTTAGCAATATTTGCCTGATAGCAAAGCTGTTTAATTTCAATGGTTTGCAACAAATTTTCTACCTCGGGCGGAATTGGTCCGAAACGATCAATAAGTTCTTCACGAATATCCATAATCTCATCATTATTTTTTAATGAGCCGATCCTTTTATACAAACCTAAACGCACCCCTAAATCTTTAACATAGTTTTCCGGAATCATTAACGGTACACCGGTAGTAATCTGCGGCGCCCAATCCGTATTTACTAGCGTCTGCTTCTCAATTTGTCCGGCGCGTTGCCGGTTGATTTCTTCCTCTAACATATGATGATACAAGGCTATTCCAACATCTTTTATATGTCCTGATTGTTCCGTCCCCAACACATTGCCGGAACCGCGAATATCCATATCATGACTAGCCAGAGAAAATCCTGCGCCCAAAGAATCAAGTGCTTGTAAAATATTCAATCGTTTTTCGGCAATGGGGTTAAGTTTTTTCTGGGTCGGAACCGTAAAATAGCAATAACCGCGAATCTTAGAACGCCCTATTCGTCCACGTAACTGGTATAATTGCGCCAATCCGAACATATCCGCACGATAAATAATCATTGTATTAACCCGCGGCATATCTATCCCTGATTCAATAATGGTTGTTGAAAGCAAAACATCATACTTGCCGTCAGCAAAATCGCCGATAATATCTTCCAATTGTCGCGACGGCATCTGGCCATGTGCTACCGCAATTTTCACATCCGGCACAAGCTGATGCAATATTTTTTCAATTTCCGGAATATCTGAAACCCGCGGGCACACAAAAAAACTTTGTCCGCCGCGGAACTTTTCACGATAAATTGCCTCTTTAATCATAACGCGATCAAACGGCATCACAAATGTTCTGGCCGCCAAACGATCAACCGGAGGAGTAGCAATAATGCTAAGCTGTTTTACTCCGGTTAATGAAAGCTCTAATGTCCGCGGAATTGGTGTTGCGCTTAAGGTTAACACATGAACATCGGATTTGAGAGCCTTTAAGCGTTCTTTATGAACCACGCCAAAATGTTGCTCTTCATCAATAATCAACAATCCTAAATTGCTGAAAGCTATATCTTTTGCCAATAATGCATGAGTCCCGATTACAATATCAACCGCCCCGCTTTTTAAGCCGTCCTTTATTTGTTTGGCTTCTTTAGCTGTGGTTAAACGTGATAACATACGAACATTAATCGGGAAACCCTGCATTCGTTCCTTAAAATTGATAAAATGCTGCCGTGCTAATAACGTCGTGGGCACAATCAACGCCACCTGAGCTCCAGACATTGCTGTTACAAAGGCCGCACGTAGGGCTACTTCGGTTTTTCCAAATCCGACATCTCCGCAAATCAAACGGTCCATTGGTTCTCCGGCACTCAAATCCTGCAAAACATCTTTAACGGCATTAAGTTGATCTTCTGTTTCGCTAAACGGAAATTTTGAACAAAATTCATCATACGCACCTCCAGGTGCAATAAAACTTTCGGCCGATTTTAAATGACGCTCTGCGGCAACACGAATTAACTTTTCGGCAATATCCTTTATTTTTTCCTTTACTTTGGCCTTTTTAGCCTGCCATGCCGCCCCACCGAGGACATCAAGCTGAATACCCTCATCGTCGCTTCCGTAGCGGGAGATTACATCAATATTCTCCACCGGAACAAATAACTTATCATTATGGGCATAAAGTAATTTCAAACAATCATGCGGAGCTCCGCCGGCCATTATATTTTCCAACCCTAAAAACCGACCAATACCATGTTCAATATGCACCACCAACTCACCGACATTTAATGCTGAAACATCGGCAATAAAATCTTTAGAAGTCACTTTTCGTATTTTACGATGTTGCCGTTCACCTAAAATATCTTGTTCCGAAATCAGACAATATTCATTATCTCTAAAACCTTTAGCTAAATCAGCTAAAATCAAAACAACTTTATGTTGTGAAGCATAAAAATCAGCTTGTTGCCAATCATTTGCCAATATCGTATCCTTAATTTGATACTCATTCATCAAGGTTTGTAATCGCTGTCTTGAACCTTCTGAATAACAACAGATAATCCTTTTCAATCGCCGGTGTTCACTAAGATAATCACGTAATTGTTCATATACGGCGGCATGACTGATATTTCTGGCATGATAAAAATCACGACTTGGTATGGACTTTGCATCAAAACTTTCCGTCACATTCACCGCAGATAACGCAGTAAAATACGTAGCTGAAGAATTTTGCAATTTTTGTTCGATATCTTTTTCGCTTAAATATAACCTGCTCGGCTCCAACGGACGATAAATATCTTCAATTGATTTAGACTTAACTTTTATAGCATCACAACGGGCTTCGTAGTAGTCATGCACACTTTCATTTTTTGTTTTAAGCGCCTCGGCAACATTTTTACCAACCGCAACCATGGCTTGCGGCAAATAATCGAACAGTGACGGTAAAGCATCTTCATAAAACAGAGGCAACCAATTTTCCATACCAACATACTTGTGTCCCGATGAAATCGTTTCATATATTTCATCTTTAAGACTTTCCGAGCCGAAGATTTCGCGATAATTTGCTCTAAAATTACGAATTGTATTCGCATCAAGGACAACTTCACTTGCGGCCTGAAAATTATATTCTTTCAGTTCGCCGGTGGTACGTTGGCTCATAACATCAAAATGACGTAATCTCTCAACTTCATCATCAAACAAATCTATTCGCAGAGGTTGATCTGCCCCACTTGGAAAAATATCAACAATATCTCCTCTGACCGCATATTCACCTGCTTCCATAACTTGTTCTACGCGATTATATCCATTTATAGTGATATAATGCAAAAAATCATCGAAATTAAGTTTAGTCCCTATTTTGATATTTTTTCTGGCATTGCGAAAAATCTTTTGCGGCGGCAATTTTTGCATAGTTGCGCCAATACTTGTTACAACAACAACCGGCGTTTTTGATTGTATAAACGTAATTTGCGAAAGTGTATCTATTCGTTTGGCTATAACGGAACTATTCGGAGATACCCGATCATACGGTACGGTATCCCATGCCGGAAATTCCCAAACTTGCCACTGCGGATGCAACAAACGTAGCATTGAAGCAGTCTGCACCATATTAACTCCGTCACTGGCGATATATATCAGCGGACACGACACATCTGCCATTTGGGATAATATAAAAGCCTCGTAGCCGTCTGCCACAGAGGTAATTGTTTTATTTTGCCATAAATTGACTTTCTTTTGCATATCTTTTACGTCTTTATTTACATCTGAAATTAAAATATATACAATAACTGACACAGCGCAACAAAAAAAAGACAAATTAACAATGCGACCAAGTTTTTTATATCCTCTCTTTGCCCCCATTGAAACCCTAACAGGCATTGGACCACGTTTTGCTTCACTCATAAAGTCTCTTTGCGGTAACAAGGTTATTGATTTATTATGGCATTTACCCAGCAATTTTATTGACCGCCGTTGTAATGTTCCGCTCAGCCATGCTGTTAACGGACAGATTTGGACCGGTAAAGTTCATATTATTGAGCATATTGCCCCAAAATCACGGAAACAGCCGTATCGTATAGTTGTTGAAGATCATAGTTCGCAATTAATATTGATATTTTTTAAAACCTTCGGTGATAGTATAACCAAACAATATCCGGTCGGCTCGGAAAGAATTATCAGCGGCAAAATTGAAATTTTTAACAATGCTATACAGATGAGTCACCCCGACTACTGTGTTGATGCAACATATCCGGAAAAAATGCCTCTTATTGAAACGGTTTATCCTTTAACCGCCGGCATCAGCAATAAAATGCTCAATAAACTTGAACAACAGGCAATGGAACGTTTTCCGTTATTAGATGAATGGCAGGACGAAAATCTGCTGCAACAACAAAAATTTGCCGATTTTCGCACTTCACTGTGGAAGGTTCATCACCCGCAAAAGGCTGATGACTTGCTGCCGACAAGTGTCTATCGCCGCCGATTGGCATATGATGAACTTTTGGCCAATCAACTTTCTCTTGCTCTGGTAAGAAATCGTCTGAAAAAACAGACCGGAAGAGTCATTAAAGGAACCGGAATATTAAGAAAAAAAGTTTTGGAAATTATTCCGTTTTCTTTAACCAATGCCCAACAAAGAGTTATTCGGGAAATAGACAATGATATGAATTCCCCTTATCGTATGTCACGTTTGTTGCAAGGCGATGTCGGAAGCGGTAAGACTATTGTTGCTCTGTTAACCATGCTAAATGCCATTGAATGCAAAGCCCAAGCGGCAATTATGGCACCAACGGAAATTTTAGCCAAACAGCACTATGATACGCTATCGGATTTATGTGCGAAAATCGGAGTACGCACCGCTTTATTAACCAGTAATATCAAAGGACGGCAACGGCAAAATATCTTAAATGAGCTCCAAGCAGGTAATATCGATATTTTAATCGGAACTCATGCTTTATTTACCGATGATGTTACGTTTAAAGATTTAGCTTATGTTATTATTGACGAACAACACCGTTTTGGAGTTAAACAAAGATTGTCTCTATCGGCAAAAGGCCATTTGTGCGATATTTTAGTTATGACGGCAACGCCAATCCCTCGCACATTGGTTCTTACCCAATTCGGTGACATGGAATATTCACAAATTGACGAACTTCCGGTCGGACGTAAGCCGGTAACCACAACCGTTATGCCGCTGAGCAAAATTCATGACGTCATTGAAGCTCTGAAAAGAAAAATACAAGACGGAACACAAGCTTATTGGGTTTGCCCATTGGTCGAAGAATCTGAAAAAATTGATCTTTCTGCGGCAACCGAGCGTTTCGAATCTTTACAAAAAATCTTCGGATCCGATGTCGGCTTAATCCATGGTAAAATGAAAGAAAAAGAAAAAAATGCCATCATGGAAAGCTTTTGTAACGGATCAATAAAATTATTAGTTTCGACAACTGTTATTGAAGTAGGAGTTAATGTTCCGGCCGCCACAATTATGATTGTCGAACATGCCGAACGCTTCGGACTGGCTCAGCTTCACCAATTACGAGGAAGAATAAAGCGCGGATTTGAAGCATCTTCATGTATATTAATGTATGGCTACCCTTTAAGCCAAATAGCCCGAGAACGCCTGCAAACAATGAAACAAACGGAAAACGGTTTTCTTATAGCTGAACAAGACTTGAAATTGCGCGGCGGTGGTGAAATTCTGGGCACCAGACAGTCCGGCTTCAGTAATTTCAGAATGGCTGATTTAAGCACGCAAAGTGATCTACTTCTTACCGCACATAAAGATGCCTTACTCTTTTTGCAAAAAGATCCCGACTTTCAAAGCAAACGCGGCCAAGCACTTAAAACTCTCTTATACTTATTTGAACAAGATGACGCGATCAGAACGTACCATGCCGGCTAGATACTATTTTTCAAAAAGTTTCCGCTCATACAATTAGTTAAATTGATAAAGTTCATCATTTTGTTTAATATATCAGCAGCTTGTTCTGCTGTATATGAACAATACACAAAATCTATGCGATATATATTTGGAGCAAGATCT
>CADBPX010000102.1 GCA_902796625.1 uncultured Pseudomonadota bacterium | reverse complement strand
TTGTTTTTTTGCTTGCTCTAAGTGATTTTTCGCTACTTCAAGATTGCCGATTAAATAATTAAATTCTGCCGTGGCGTAATATGAATCGGCAGTCTTATTTTGCATACCGTATGCTTGAGCCAACAGCTGCCAACCTAACGCATTGGGTTGGCGAAGAAGAGAACTTTTTAATAAGGTTACGGCCTGATGAATTTCTGCTGTTGCCGGCGAACTTTCGATAATCGAATGAGCCAAACTCAGCTGAATTGCCGGCGTATCAGGCAACAACCGCAAAGCTTTTTGATAAGCGCTGATGCTTTGTCTTACTTTGCCGCTTTCAAACAAAAATTGCCCTTGCTGCTCATAAAAATAAGGATTTTGCGGCTGTTCTTTTATCAGCTCATCAATCAGCTGCAGAGCTTTATCAATCTGCCCTTGCCGAAAAGCCAGAATGCTATGCGCATACGTTGCCGCCAAAGATTTGTTATGTTGCGGGTAACGGCGCAAGACCTGTGACGGTGGTTCCAAAAATCCGGATAACTTGGCTTGTATAAGCGCCAAAGACGCATCTAATTTATTGGTGGTTGGAAAGTGATTGCTTGCGCTGGCTTGGCGAAAATGACTGATTCGCTCGGCGGTCAAAGGGTGAGTATTGAAATAATCAGACTCGGCAATACCGCTTAAGGCGGTCGTTTTTTTGATTTTTTGCATAAAATTCAACAAACCCTGCGTTGACTGTTGGGTTTTAGCAAGTAATTTAACTGCACTTTCGTCGGCACTGCGCTCTTCCTGAACCTGATGATGCAATAAGTGGCTTATTGCCGAACTTTGACTTCCTAAAATCACCGCCATAGCCGCATCACCGCGTCCGGTGGTTACTGCCGCGGCACCGGCGGCTAAAACCGATCCAAGCATAACATATTGCATTTTTTCCAATTTAAGCTTTTGCCGGACAATATGCCCGCCCATAATATGGCCGGTTTCATGAGCCAGAATTCCGGCAATTTCATTAGTGTTTTCAGCTTTAAGCAAAGTTCCGGTGTGGACAAACATATAGTTACCGTCACTGACAAAAGCATTAAGAGAATTATCATTAACAATAAGCAGTTTGTTTTTATCAAAATGAATACCGGCCGCTTGAAAAAGCGGTTTTACGATCGCAGCCAAATAGTTTTGCGTTTCGGCATCGGAGATTAAAACCAAATCATTGCCGCGCGCCAGTGATAAAGTCGGAAAAAATAATATCCGCGCAAACAAAATAACCGGAACAAGGAGATAAACTAACCGATTAATTTTTGCCACCACGATTTTTTCTCCGGTTTGGCTTTTTCTTCAATATTGTTATTTTCAGCAACATATCGATCATTGCGACGAAAGCGCCGAGTGCGCCCACGGCGAAAACGGGAGCGGCGTGAATTATCCGCCTCATCGGTATTTTCATCTTCAGCAATATCATCGCTATACTGATCTTCGTCAAGATTATCTTCTTCATAGCAAGAAGTCATATTTTCAGAGGTATTAGCAGTTTTTGTTATAATTTTTTCACGGGCAATCCGAAAATCTGCGACATCTTTCATTGTCGAATCACCGGCAATAACAATTTGCAAATCATAGGCTTCTTCCAAAGCCGCAAGTTGGCGGCGTTTTTGATTGAGTAAATAAGCTGCTGTTTCAGTCGGAGTGCTTACAGTGAATTTATAGTTACGATTGCGAACTCCTTCCCCTTCAATTGCGCGCAAGATCAGAGTTGCTCCGGATTCGATGGTACGGGTTACTCCGTGGCCGTGGCAATATGGACAGGTTTCGTAATTGCTTTCCATAAAAGATGAATGCATCCGTTGACGGGAAATCTCCAGCAAGCCGAAAATGCTCATCTTGGCTACCTGAATTCGTGCGCGATCATCTTTCAAGGCTTCTTTCATGCGCTTTTCAATGGCTTGGTTATTTTGCGGTTCATACATATCGATAAAGTCGACAACAATCAATCCGGCCAAGTCACGCATTTTTAATTGTTTGGCGATTTCATCGGCTGCTTCCAAATTGGTTTTCAGTGCGGTTTCTTCAATATCTTTTTCTTTCGTTGCTCGTCCGGAGTTTACATCAATGGAAACCAGAGCTTCTGTCGGGTTAATAACCAGATAGCCGCCGGATTCCAGCTGCACAATCGGATTATGCAGTTTGTCGAGTTGTGCTTCGACCTGAAAGCGCTGGAACACCGGAACTTCTCCCGGTTTACGGCATTTGATGTTACGTACATGATGCGGAGACAGGATTTTTACAAAGTTACGGGCGGTTTGGTATGCTTCGTCACCATCGATGATTATTTCGGAAATATCTTTGGTATACATATCACGCAGAGCCCGCTTAATTAAATTTCCTTCTTCGTAAACAATGGTTGGTGCCGGATTTTTTAAGGCACTGTAACGAATAGCATTCCAAGTGCGGATTAAATAGTTATAGTCGCGAATGATATCAGACTTGGTTTTGTCTTCGCCGGCAGTGCGAACAATCAGAGACATTTGCGGATTTATCGGTAATTCGCGGATAATTCCTTTAAGGCGTTTACGATCGTTGGCATTGGTTATTTTGCGTGAAACACCGCCGCTTTTAATTCGATTCGGCATTAAGACACAATAACGTCCGGCCAGGGAAATATATGTTGTGCAAGCGGCTCCTTTATTGCCGCGCTCCTCTTTTACAATTTGAACCAACAGAGTTTGTCCTTCGCGAATAACCTCTTGAATAGTGCTGCGATGGAACAATTTGCGAGCAATTAACAACTTGCGTTGAGTATCAAAATTATAGGCAGAATCATTACCGTCAATATCATCATCGTCGTCATCATCGTCGGTATCAAGTTCTTCTTCCAATGCATTATTATCCAAGCCGGTATCATCGGCCAATGTTGTCGGAGCTTTTTTCCGATCACGCGGTCGACGGGTATAATGCCGCTTTTTCCGCGGAGCTTTTTTCGTTGAGTTTTCCTCGGCATTTTCTTCCGGAGTTTCAGTTATATTTTCCGAAGAGTTTTCTTCTGCCGCTGTTTCAGGATTGCTGTCATCGGTTTCAGCCGGATTTTCTGCAACATCTTCAGCTTGCGGTTGGGAAGATTCTGCCGCTGTTTCGACGATAGCACTGTTTGATTCTTCAGTTTCGGTATATTGATCTTGCAGATAGGCATCATTTTCCGGAATAACATTTTGCACCGGCTCCATTTGGGATTCTTCTATTTCTTGTGCCTGTTCGGCTTCAAGTCGCTTTTGGGCTTCGGCCGCTTCTTTTTCTGCTTTATAGCGCGCGCGTTGTGCTTCACGTTCTTTTAAGTAGCGGATTTTTTCGGCAATAATTTCATCAACTTCCGCTTCAACTTCCTGCATAACCTGTTCGGATACGTTATAGTAGTCAGGATGAATTTCATTAAATGCCAAAAATCCGTGGCGATTTCCGCCGTAATCAATAAAAGCCGCCTGCAAGGACGGTTCAATGCGAATAACTTTGGCTGTATAAATATTGCCTTTTATTTGTTTACGTGATGTTGATTCAAATTCAACATCTTCAACTTTGTTGCCGTCAACGATCACCACCCGTGTTTCTTCCGGTTGTGTATCGTCAATTAACATTCTTTTTGTCATATATTCCCCATTTCAGCCTTTAAGCAGGCATTAACAACGGGTTAAGATAATTAAAACAAACTCAAACAGACCGCGCATATAGGCGGATATTTTATTACAAATGTTTTACACGGCGGCCAAATGTCAGTTTTTTCTTCTTGTTTATAGGACATTCGTCGCCTTATCTAAACCCAAATTCTTCTAATAGACGGCTGTTCCATACGCATTATTTTTTTATCGCTACATTCCTTGTTAGGTTAGTACGAAACAATCCGCCGCCTTTAATAGAATAACGTGTAAAAATAAAAAAACAACAGATAATTTTAAAATATGTAAAAAATACACAATTTTAACAGATTGGTAATAAGTGACTTTTATAATAGTTGTAATGAGTTTTTTTAATAGTGGAAATTAATGCAAAAAATAAAAGGAAAATTTTTTTGTTTTTTGGTAACGCTGATCGGGTTGGTATGCTATGCCGCTGCTGCAATGGCTTCGGTCAATATTCAAGATATGCGGATCGGCAATCAATCTGACGGCGCACGCGTGGTCTTTGATATGGATAAAAAAGTAAATTATCGCGTGTTTCTGCTTAATAATCCTAAGCGTGTAGTTGTCGATTTGGCCGATTCCAATATAAATAAACTCTATACCAAAGTAAGCAATCAGATTGTTGCCGGTACGCGGGTCGGAAAAATGGACGGCAATGACAAGCGTGTGGTTATGGATTTATTGCGGCCGGCAACGATAAAAAAGGTTTTCTTTATTGAACCGCAAAGCGGTAAGCCGTGGCGTTTAGTAGTTGATTTGTTAATGAGCAACGAAAATCAATTTAACGCCAAAATCGGTAATGCTTATGTGGTAACCAATAATACCGGATTTGCACCGCAGGAAGAAAAAAAGGAAAGCCGTTGGTGGAAACGTGAACCGACAAATTCCGATGATGCAAAACGAGTCGGACGCAAGCGGATTATTGTTTTAGATCCGGGGCATGGCGGCAAAGATCCGGGGGCCATCGGTTATTCCGGTACTTATGAAAAAAACATTACTTTAGCCATGGGAAGAGAGTTGCAAAAAATTCTTCGTAATAAGGGATACACGGTTTATTTGACCCGAGATAAAGACATCTTTATACCGTTGCGTCAACGGATTAAAATTGCGCAAAATTATAAAGCCGATTTGTTTATGTCTATTCATGCTGACAGCGCACAAAATCGTCAGGCAACCGGTCTTTCGGTGTACACCTTGTCCGATACGGCATCCGACCAAGAGGCGGCGGCACTGGCCGAACGCGAAAATAAAGCCGACATTATCGGCGGTGTTGATTTAGGTGGTAACAGCAAGGAAGTTAATGATATTTTGATTTCCTTATCACAAACCGATACGCGTAACAAATCTTCCAAATATGCCACCTATTTGGTTAAAGAAATGTCGGCGTGCGTTAAATTGGTTAAAAATACGCATCGCTTTGCCGGTTTTGCCGTGCTGAAGGCACCGGATATTCCGGCCGCTCTTTTAGAGATGGGTTATCTGTCAAACCGCAGTGAAGAAGCAAGTTTGCGCACTACTTCATATCGCAATAAATTGGCTCATGCTGCCGCTAAAGCCATTGACAGATATTTTAATGATCCCGAAATTGCTTCTAATTGAGAGATTTTTATTGCTTTTTTCTGTAATTGTAATAAATTTGCTCTAACAGAACTGTTTATTTGTGAGTGTTTATGCTGAGATTTCTATCCTATATGGCCAGTATGGCTTTGTTTTTTTTGATTGTTTTAATTGTTGTTGTTACTTACGGAATAACAAAAATCAATATAACGATTCCGGACTATCATCAGTTGGAGAATTATGAACCGCCGGTAACCACCCGATTATTTGCCGGTGACGGACAGGTGATGATGGAATACGCAGCGGAAAAAAGACTTTTCGTGCCGGTGGAAAAAATTCCCGATTTAGTAAAGAAAGCTTTTATCTCTGCCGAAGATAAGCATTTTTATCAGCATGCCGGTTTGGACTATTTGGGAATTGTCCGTGCCGCTCTCGGCAATTTGAAAAATATGGGCAGCGGTAAACGTCCGGCCGGAGCTTCGACAATTACTCAGCAGGTTGCTAAAAACTTTTTGTTAAGCTCTGAGGTGTCATATACCCGAAAATTAAAGGAAGCCATTTTAGCTCGGCGCATCAATAAAGCATTTAGTAAAGACCATGTTTTGGAACTGTATCTTAATGAAATTTATTTGGGCAATCGCGCTTATGGTGTTGCCGCCGCCGCAATGAATTATTTCGGTAAGTCATTAGATGAATTAAGTTTGGAAGAAATTGCATATATGGCCGCTTTACCAAAGGGACCGAATAATTATAATCCGCATACTCATCACGAGGCCGCAGTGGCACGTCGCAATTGGGTGATTGATCGTATGGTCGAAGATGGTTATGTCAGCGAAGAAGAAGCTCAAAAAGCTAAGGAAAAACCGCTGGAAGTGGTTGATCGAAAAAGCGGATTTTTGAAAGATACGGAATATTACAGCGAAGAAGTTCGTCGCACCATCAGCCGCAATTTTGGTGATGATGCATTGTATCAGGGCGGACTAATCGTGCGAACAACCGTTGATCCGAAGTTGCAGAGCATTGCTACACGCGCTTTGCGCAAAGGGTTGATTGCTTATGATATGCGGCACGGTTGGCGCGGTGCTACGGAAAAAATTGTTCTTGATGAAAATTATAAACAAAGTCTGAATGATGTAAAATTAACTCCGGGAGCCGAAGAAAGTTGGGAAAAGGCCGTAGTTATTAAAGTTGGCAAAGATAAGGCGGAAATAGAAACCGTTGCCGGCGATAAGGGAAATATTTTTATAAATTCACTTAAATGGGCACGGCATGCCGAAAAAGGCAAAGACATGGGGCCGGTACCGACTTCAGTGGAACAGGTTTTACAAAAAGGTGACGTGGTTTATGTTGAGAAGAAAACTGACGAAAAAAGCAAGGGTACAGCCGTGGCAACTTATGAATTGCGGCAGATTCCCGAAGTTGAAGGCGGTATGGCGGTTATGGACCCGCATACCGGAAAAGTTTTGGCTCTGGTCGGCGGTTTTTCCTTTGCCAAATCACAATTTAATCGGGCAACGCAAGCGTATCGGCAAACCGGTTCCAGCTTTAAGCCGTTTGTTTATTTAACGGCATTGGAAGAAGGATATTCTCCGACAGATTTAATCTTGGACGCTCCGTTTGTTTTGGATCAGGGAGCCGGAATGCCAAAATGGAAGCCGGTTAATTATTCCAAAAAATTTTACGGCTTAATGACTTTACGGCGCGGGGTTGAACTGTCAAAAAATTTGATGACGGTGCGTTTGGCTCAGGATATCGGCATGGACAAGATTGTTGAAATGTCGAAACGCGTCGGAGTTAATGATAATTTGCCGCCATTCCTTTCAGCATCACTGGGAGCTGCAGATACTCGGGTTATTAATATGGTCAGTGCTTATTGCGTTATTGTTAACGGTGGTAAAAGAGTTCCGCCTTATATGATTGAGCGTATTCAGGATCGTAAAGGGAAAACCATTTATAAACACGAACAAACGCCGTGCATGGATTGTGAGGCTGAAAAATGGGAAAATCAGGAAGCTCCGGAGTTTACGGTAGTTCGTGAACAGGTCGTTGATCCGCTTTCTGCATATCAAATGACTTCAATTCTTGAAGGTGTTGCCGTTCGCGGTACCGGCGCACGGCTTAATGAATTGCATCGCCATCTGGCCGGCAAAACCGGAACAACCAATGAAACGAAAGATGCATGGTTTGTCGGCTTTTCTCCGGACTTGGTGGCCGGTGTTTATGTGGGGTTTGACGAGCCGGTGAGTTTGGGAAAAATCGAAACCGGTGCTCATGCGGCCTTGCCGATTTTTTATGATTTTATGAAAGAAGCACTTAAAGATACACCGGATACGAATTTCCGGATTCCGGGCGGAATTAAACTGGTGCGGGTTAATCCGTACACCGGACGTCCGTCGTCTCCGTCTGACAAAGCGGTTATTATTGAAGCCTTAAAACCGGATTTTGAATTTAATAATCGTCAGAGAACCATCGGCGAAGGCAGCGGAGTTGCTCCGGTTTCCAGTGAAGGCGGCAGTATTCAAATTGGCGGAGAATATTAATGCAGGCAGAATTTTTCAATTTAATTCAAGAAATCGAGCAATCGTTAAAATTGCTCAGGAGGTATCTTTGACTACGACAATGCGGTTTTGCGCCTTGAGGAATTAACAACGCTTACGGCCGATGCCGCATTATGGGATAATCCGGAAAAAGCTCAGAAATTGATGAGCGAAAAAAATACGTTGGCAACAAAGCTGACGCAATACGATGAATTTTCCGCTAATTTACAAGATTATCATGAAATGGTTGATTTTGCCGAGGAAACCAATGATGCAGCAATGCTCGGTGAATTACAGCAAAACCTGCAGGATTTACAAAAAAAAGTCAAACACGCGGAATTAGAATCTCTTCTCTCCGGCGAAGTTGATAAAAATGACGCATATTTGGAAGTGCATGCCGGCAGCGGCGGCACGGAAGCTATGGATTGGGCGCAAATGCTGTTGCGCATGTATACGCGTTGGGCGGAGAATCACAATTATAAAGTTGAATATATTGAAGAAACCGAAGGCGATGTTGCCGGATTAAAGTCGGCGACGATTA